>JAJZCP010000222.1 GCA_021846065.1 Acidobacteriota bacterium | reverse complement strand
GGGCTACCTCCTGCACCAGAGATTGGTCGATCAATTCCCACTTGAGATGTTGCGCCAGCAGGCGGGCAAATTCCCCGCCCCGGCTTCCATATTCCCGTTCCACTGTAATCACTCGAACCATCGTTCTAATCCCGGACTGAAGTTAGATGCCGACAAGTCTGGCCGCGCTGATGGTAGCACCGCTGCAGGCAGTTTTGCCAGAGAGTCCGGCTTGTCCGAAACGGAATGGCCGCCATCAGACACTCCCTTATTGGCGCAGCTCCACGACAGTGGCGCCGGCGCCGCCCTCGTTCTGCGGCGGTTCACTCACTTTCTCCACCTGCGGATGTTGTACCAGATAGGCCCGCAACGCCTTACGCAAAATGCCCATGCCGACGCCGTGCACGATGCGAATCTGCGGCAATCCCGCCATAAAAGCCTGGTCCAGGAACTTCTCCACCTCGTCCGTGGCCTCATCGACATTCCGGCCAATCACGTTGATTTCGCTTGGTCCGGAGCCGCTTTCCTTCGCCAACGCAATGCGAATCCCTTTGCTGCGCGCCGCGGCCACCGGTGCTGCCTGTCGTGCGCGCTCCGCCGCCGTGACCACCACCTCGGCCACATCGCTGCGATGAATCCGCATTTTGAGTTGGCCCACTGAAACCTCAAAGTTGTCTGCATCCACCTGCCGCTCCACCAGGGCCGCCTTTCCCAGTGAGCGTAACTTCACAGTATCCCCAACGCCAACTTGTCGAACAATGTGCGGTTGCGCGTTCGGATCGCCGCGGTCCGCGCCCGTCTGATGCGCCACCACGGTGGCATTCACCTGGTCGCGAAATTCGCGCCGCAGTTTGGCCAGCCCCCGCTCCGCCTGCTTGGCCACCTTCTGCTGCGCGCTGCGGTCCTCGATGCCTAGCAGAACTTCCCGCACCTGGGCCTCAAACGCTTTCAGCAGCGACGACAGCTTCGCCTCCATCTCCTGCACTTTGCGCTGCTGCTCCTGCCGTCCCTCCCGCTCCAGCCGCTGGCGTTCCTTGGCAATCTCTTCCTCGCGCCGTTGCAACTGCGCTCGTTCGGTGTTCACTGCGAGCAGGTCCGCATGCAGTCGATCGAGAAATCGCCCGATCTCCACGGCTTGTTTGCCCAGCCTTTGCCGGGCGTCCGCCAGGATGGCAGCGTCCATGCCCAGACGCTCTGCGATGTGGATTCCCGCCGACACCCCCGGCACGCCGACGCGAATGTGATACGTGGGCGCGAAGGTCTCTTCCTCAAATCCAGCCGCCGCATTCTGCACGCCCGGCGTGTTGGCCGCATACACTTTCAACGCAGTGTGATGGGTGGAGACCAAACACCACGCGCGCCGCGCGGAAAAATGCGCCGCAATCGCCGCCGCAATTGCCGCGCCTTCTTCTGGATCGGTCGCCGAACCCAGTTCATCCAGCAGCACCAGGGAGCTTGCAGTAGCCAGCCCTGAAATCTCGTTCAAGCGGGTGATGTGCGCCGAGAAGCTGGAGAGATCCTGCTCGATCGACTGCGCATCGCCAATGTCGGCCAGCACCGCGTCGAACAGCGGCAGTTCGGCCGCTTCCGCTGGAACTGGAATTCCAGCCTGCGCCATCAAGGCCAGCAATCCCACCGTTTTCAGCGCCACGGTTTTGCCGCCTGTGTTCGGCCCACTGATAACCAACTGCGGCGCTGCTGCAGGCAGTTCCAGATCCAGCGGGATGATTGTTTTCGCTTCGGAGCTTCGATCGGGAACAGATTGGTGCAATGGCCTTGAATTCGCCGCTACTTCGCTGCGCAGGCGTTTTTCCAGCAGCGGATGTCGTGCCGCTTTCAAAAAGATTCGCTCCGAACCCGGCGCGCAGAAAGCCGGCGCGATGCAGTGAAAGTCCGCCGCAAATCGCGCTCGCGCAAACAGCGATTCCACTTCGGCAAGGATTTTCGCGCACTCCGCGATCGCCTCCGCATGTTCGCCCACCTGCCGCGTCATCGCAGCCAGGATGCGGCGCTCTTCCGCCTGCTCCTCTTCCAGCAGCCGCTGCAGCTCATTGTTTTGTTCGATGGTTTCAATCGGCTCAATGAAATATGTCTGCCCGCTGGAGCTGGCCCCATGCATCACGCCGGGAACGCGCCGCTTCCACTCCGCTTTGACGGGCAGCACAAATCGCTCGCCCCGCACCGTAATCAAATCTTCCTGCAAGGAGCCTTCCGGGCCCAGCCTCCGCAGCATGGTCCTCAAACTCTCTTCAATCGTGCGTTGCTGGCGCTCCATCTGGCGGCGAATTCGCGCCAGCTCCGGCGAGGCGTGATCTGCAATCGATCCATCCGCTTCGAACTTTCCGTCCAGCGCCTGCATCAGCCCGGTGAAGCGCGACTCCGTCAACGGCATTGCAAGCTGAAGCAGCGATGAGGGTGCCCCATCCTTCGCGCTGTCTGCGAAGGATGGGGTGGAATCATGCGGAAGCGTCAGCGCCCATTCCTGAAACGCACGAAAACGGCCTACCAGCGCGGACAAAGCCCGCAGTTCGTCGACTTCCAGCACCACTCCGCTGATGCGCGCCCGCTCCAGCCAATCGCCGGGATCGATCAGCCCGTGAAAGTCAAAACTGTATCGAGCACGCAGGAGACTCAACGCTTCGCTCACTCGTTGCTGTTCTACCCTCGCCCATCCCGCGTCGCCGGAAGGCTCCAGCGCCAGCGTCCATTCTCGCCCCGGAGGGGTCATCGCATAGCCTGCGACCATTTCCCGCAGGCGGGCAAACTCCAGCATGTCCGCGCTGGTATGCGCAAGCGGCGAAGGCACACTGGGGAACATGGTCACGCTCCCATGGTAGCTGCTTTCCCCGCCGCCAATATCGAAAGGGAGCGTGCAGAGATATCCCCCCTGTCGGATCACCATCGAAAATTCTCCGCAAACAAGCCCAATGGCTACTTTTATCACCCTGGGGGGATGGGTTAGAGTAGCCATTGCGTTGTTGTTGGCGCGCTTTGTCTTGAACCGTTCTACAAGAACAGAGGCGCCAGCACCAATGTCACAGTCGCCATCAGCTTGATCAGCACTTCCGTTTCCAACTCACGAATCAGCGCTGTTGGCCTTCAACTCAACCTACGACTTGGAGTGAGACGCCTCGGAGGGCTAGGAGCCTGTCGGGCATAGATTTCATACCCTTTAAAATCAACAACCTACAAAATCTACCATGTTTGGTATGTTGTTGATTCTATGTTGGTTACAAAATCTCAAACCCTTATGCCCGACAGACTCCTAGAGCGGATTGACAGTAGGTGTAGTTATTTGTGAAAGGGAGTCATTCTGAACCCTTCGGCTACGCTCAGGGCAGGCTCCGCGCAGCGGAGTGAAGAATCCAGACGA
>JAJZCP010000221.1 GCA_021846065.1 Acidobacteriota bacterium | reverse complement strand
GGATGGTTCGGAGGCAGAGATCTCCGGCAACGGCACGCGCTGTGTCGCCGCCGTGCTGGCGCAGCAGGACGAGGCTGAAAGATTTTCTCTGCACACCGGGGCTGGGCTGCGGCGATGCCGCATCATCAACGCGGATGGGAATCGCTACATAATCGAGACAGAGATGGGCCGCCCAATCCTGGAGACGCAGAGCATTACGCTGCGCGATGGCTCAGTCGTGAATGGCGTTGCAGTTAACATGGGCAATCCGCACTTCGTCATTTTCGCCGAAGATCGTTCGCCGCAGGATGTGCCGTCAAACTGGCAACAGATGGGTGCGGAGATTTGTGTGCATCCGGCATTTCCTGAAGGAGTGAATGTCGAATTTGTACGCGTGACAGGCACAAATCGACTCTTCTTTCATATATACGAGCGCGGTGTGGGCCCCACGCAATCCTCCGGTACCGGTACTTCCGCTTCCGCGGCAGCCGCCATGCAGTTCCGCAATATGCCACGCACACTGACGGTCTGCTCCGACGGCGGCGATCAACAGGTGTCATGGCCCAGCCGGGAGATGAACCTGCTGCTGACCGGTCCGGCAGAGATTATCGCGCGCGGAGAGTGCTTCCTGCTATGACGCTGGCAGGCGCAGCCGCTCCGCCGTTGCTGGGCGCCGCATTGCGGCCCGGGGATTGCGTCCGGCTGGTCTCGCCTGCGAGCTGGTTTGAAGAAGACCGTGTCCGCCAGGGAATGGCTGCCCTGGCAGCACGCGGCTACCGGCCACAGCTATCGCAGCATGCTCTGGCGCGCGATGGACAGTACACGGCGGGATCGGTGGCGCAGCGGATTGAGGATCTTCACGCCGCCTTCGCCGATGAAGACGTTCGAGCGATTGTATGTAACCGTGGCGGTTACGGATCGGCAGAACTGCTGCCTCACCTGGATTTGGACCTGATCCGGAAGAATCCCAAGATTTTTGTCGGCTGCAGCGACATTACCGCATTGCAAACATGGCTGCTCGACCGGACAGGACTCGTCGTATTTCACGGACCGATGGCGGCGGGGGATTTTGCGCGGGCAAATGGGATTGACGATGCCAGCTGGACGGCGGCGCTGGCCGCGGCTGAGCCCTGGGCGCTCGGACCGGCGGCTGGACTTCGCGTCATCCGGCCGGGAGTCGCGCGCGGCCGCTTCTACGGGGGCTGCCTGTCGCTGCTGGCGGCGTCGTTGGGCACGCCATACGCGGTGCAGACCAGTGGCTGCATTTTGTTCCTGGAGGACATTGGCGAAAAGCCCTACCGCATTGAGCGGATGCTGCTGCAGTTGCGACAGGCGGGCAAGCTTGCCGATGTACGCGGCATTGTCTTTGGCCAGATGAAGGATTGCACGCAGCCGGGAGCGCCGCAGGAACTGCTGGAACAGGTGCTGGCGCGCGTGCTGGAGGATTTTGCCGGGCCGGTGGCCATCGGGCTGCGCTCCGGCCACGTTGACGCCCGCAACATCACGCTGCCGCTGGGCGTCACCTGCGAACTCGATCTTTCCGCAGAGCCGGTGGTACGCTTTCTCAGCCCCTCGGTACGCATTACGGATAAATGATGACGAAGGCCCGGCATGTACATCTGATTGGCATCTGCGGCAGCGCGATGGCTTCGCTGGCCGGGATGCTGCAACTGCGCGGCTGGCGTGTGACCGGTTCCGACAAGGCTGCCTACCCGCCCATGTCCACGCAGCTGGAAGCGATGAAGATTCCGGTGGCCCAGCCGTTTGACGCGCGGAACCTGGAGCCCGCGCCGGATCTGGTGATCATTGGCAACGCGATCTCCCGTGGCAATCCCGAACTGGAAGCGGTGCTGGACCGGAAGATTCCGTTCGCCTCGCTGGCGGCCACCGTGCACGAAGAGTTTCTTCGCGGGCGGGAGTCCCTGGTAGTGGCCGGCACGCATGGCAAAACGACGACCACCAGCATGCTGGCGTGGATTTACGAGACTGCCGCGCTCGATCAACCAGAGCTGGCGCCTTCATTCCTGATTGGCGGCGTCGCGGAGAATTTTGGATCGAGCTTTGCGGTGCGTCCCACGCGGCCATTCATTTTGGAGGGCGATGAGTACGACACAGCGTTCTTCGATAAGGGGCCGAAGTTCCTCCACTATTTTCCTGACGGATTGATTCTGACGCACGTGGAGTTTGACCACGCCGACATTTACGCCGATCTGGACGCGGTGAAGACAGCCTTCAAACGGCTGGTAAACCTGGTGCCGCAGCGCGGCCGCATCGTGGCCTATGATGCGGCGCCAAATGTTTCAGAGTGTGTTGCACGGGCCTTTTGCCCGGTGGAACGCTATGGTTTCCAGCCGGACTCACAGTGGCGCGTCGTTGATTTCACGACCGATCCGCAAGGCAGCCGCTGGATGCTGCAGCGGGCGGGCATGCCGCCGCTGGCACTGGCGATGCCGCTGGCGGGGGAACACAATGTATTGAACGCAACCGGCGCGGCTGCCCTGGCGCTGGGCGCGGGGGTCCCGGCCGCTGCCGTCCAGCGGGCGCTGGCAACGTTTCGCAGTGTCAAGCGGCGGCTGGAGGTTGTCGCGGAGGTCGATGGGGTGACGATCATTGACGACTTCGCGCACCATCCCACGGCGATTCGCGAGACGCTGCGGGCGCTTCGGCTGAGCTATCCGTCCGCCCGTCTCTGGGCGGTGCTGGAGCCGCGTTCCAACACGCTGCGGCGCAATGTCTTTGAGCAGGAACTGGCGGAGAGCCTTCGGGTAGCGGACGCGATTATTCTGGCTGCGGTGTACCAGGCAGCCAATGTGCCCGCCGATAAAATTTTGGATCCCGCCCGCGTCATTGCGCGGCTGCAGGCCGAAGGAGCCGCGGCGCGGCAACTTCCTGACGTGCCAGCGATTAACGAATTTCTCGCCGCCAATGTGCGTCCGGGCGACGTTGTGGCGATCCTCTCGAACGGAGGATTCGACGGCATCTATCAAACCCTGCCCCAGCGGCTGCGCGCGGGCCACGCATGATTGCCAGTCTGAAGATTTTTCTGTGCTACGCCGTGTTGTCCCCGATCGCTGGCCTGCTTGGCTTTCCGTGGACCTGGATCACCGGCGACATCACCTTTCTTTACCGCTTTTCGATGTGGATTGCGGCGGTGGGTGTGCGTGCCGCAGGGATCCAGATCTCCGTGGAAGGGCAGGAGAATTTTCCCGTAGATCGTGCCTGCATCATCATGGCAAACCATGTGTCGAACCTGGACCCACCCGTTTTGCTGCCGCTGATCCCGGGGCGTACAGCAGTCTTCGTAAAAAAAGTTCTGATGAAGATTCCATTCATCGGAATGGGCATGCGCATGGGTGGCTTTGTGCCGGTCGAGCGCAGCGGCTCGCGCGAAGCGGCCGTAGAGAGCATTCG
>JAJZCP010000012.1 GCA_021846065.1 Acidobacteriota bacterium | reverse complement strand
CCCTTGCGACTCCCCATGCTCATCGTGCTGGCCATGGTCTTCTGCGCCGCGCCGCTGCCCTTCAGCGACCAGCTTGGCGCTGATCAGATGCAGACGCTCTACAGGATTGTTGCTGTGCTTTATATCCTCGGCAGCGACTACTTCCACGTTGTGCGCCAGCAATCCTACGCCGCGCTCGTCAGTCGCTACCGTCCGCCCGCCGCCTGATTTGCCTGTCTCGACGCAGGTGCCGCGGTCGGTTCCTGACTGCGATAGACATTCCAGCCCGCGATCAGTTTCTCCACCACCGCATGGCCCACGGTATACGCGCTCGCAATCGAGGGCAGATACGCACCAAAGCGGCTTACCCGCTGATACGCCAGACTCGTCGCGGCATCCATTCCACGCGGCGGACGATCATAGTTGCTCACCGTTCGCAACACCAGAATCCGCTTCCATTCCACGCGTCTGCTCTCGGCCAGTTGATGCAGCGATGCCAGAGTTCCAGTGTCCTCCATCGCCGTCGTCACAAACGTGCCTGCTCCGTGCGTGTAATAGCGCATCCACTCCGTCGCCCAGGAATCCATGCGCGCGCCATGCCAATAGGTCGATGACGAAACCTCATCGCCAAACCGGACAAAAGGCGGTCTTTGTGCCATTGTCCCGTCAAAGTGGCTGCGAATTTCGGCGAGCTTCGGTGAGTCCGCCAGTTGAATGTCCACCGTCTGCTCCAGCGCCCACTGCGCCAACTCCGGATTCAAGGCAAACACCTGCCCATCGAGCGCGTCTACAGGCTGTTCAAACGGCTGTGCGCGCCGCAGCGGAACCATCCCCGTCGTCCAGGTCGGCGGAATCTCGCGAGCATCAATCTCGTAGCCCAGGTCGCCATCCACCACCCATCGCGCCCACACTGCCGAGCCAAGCGAAGCCTGCTCCGGACTTGCTCCCGCAATGCCTGCAATCAGCCAATACGCATGGCTCAGATCAAACTGCCGGTCCAGTCCCAGCGCCATGATCGTCGCCGCTGCGTGCGCCGTGCCTTGCCCGGTCACAATCGCCAGTTCGCCGGCGTCATTCATGCGCGCCGGATGATACGCACCCGGCACTGGAATGATCCGGTCCAGATGGTCGCGTTCCACCCAGGTTTGCAGCTCGCCCGGAGCGTCGCCCGTGTCGGCGCCCGGCTCAAACATCGCCACCACCACCACCTTCACCGGAATCGGCTGTGTCGTGCCTGGAGTTCCCGCTTGCCCGCGGCCAACTGCCACGCTGGCCAGCAGCAGGCTCAGGGCCACGGCAGTGCGTCGGGGGTTTGTTTTAGACAGCCGCATCTTCAGTCGCAAGAGCATGGGGAGTCGCAAGGGCATGGGGTCGCAGGCAGATAGTTGCGCAAAGCCAGATCGCCTGAGCAGGATTCCCCAGCCATGCCCGTTCAGTTCGACGCGTGCAGATGCGCAGCGGCCTTCTGTGCGTTCGCTTTCTGCGCCGTCTCCACCAGCGACTGCGCCTGCGGCAGATAGGTGATCGCTTTCTGAATCATCGGATCCCAGTCCGCTTCCACGCGCAGTCCCTGCGCCTGGCCCACCAGAATCGTGACGATCTTCGCCTTCACATTCGCCTTCACCCACTCTAGGTTGGCGGCAAAGTCCGCTTCGGTCCAAGGCACCTTTTCGGTCGTCAGATATTTTTTGAACTCTGCAAGCACATCGTCGTTCATCTCAAACTTCTTCACCGTCGGATGGTTCGCGACATACTCGGGAGCAAAGTGAAAGAAGACGTCGTGACCCAGCAACTCGTCCGTAAAGTGGTTCGCCTTGGGCGTCTCAATCTTCACATCCGGCGTAATGCCGCCGCCCCCATACACGGTTCGCCCGGAGTCAGTCAGCTTGACCTCGCGGTTTGACTTGTCCGCGGGCAGCGCATTGGCATGGTTGTAGTAGTAGTCGTAGAGCGAAACCCCTTTGTAATCCCGCTGAATCAACCGTCCCGAAGGCGTGTAGTAGTGATACGTCGTTAAAGCCAGCGCCGTTGCGTCCGATATGTTGTAAACCGTCTGCACCAGTCCCTTGCCAAAGGTCGTCTCACCGGCAATCAGCGCCCGGTCATGATCCTGCAACGCGCCCGACACAATCTCCGCCGCCGACGCTGTATTCCGGTTCACCAGCACCACGATCGGATACAGTTTTCCGCCGTTGCCATGCGTCACCGTATACACCTGGTCAGGATAGGCGCGCCCGCGTTGCGAGACGATGATCTGACCCTTGCTCAGCAGGTGATCGCAAATCTCCACGGCCTGGCTCAGCAGACCACCCGGATTGCCGCGCAGGTCCAGCACCAGCCCCTTCAGATTGCCGAAGCTGTCCACAGCGTCATCCACTTCCTTGCCTGCCGTCTCCGAGGAAAAGTTGGCCAGGTGGATATAGCCCACGCCCGGCTGAATCTCAAACGCCAGATCGACCGACGGATGCGGAATTTCGTCGCGCACCAGTGTAAAGCTGAGCGGCTGCGGGCTGCCGTAGCGCACCGTCGTTAGCGTCACGCTGGTTCCGCGTGGCCCTTTCAGCAGCTTCGACACCTGCATAGAGTCCATTCCGGTGGTGCTTTTGCCGTCGATCGAAGCAATAATATCGCCTGGGTGAATTCCCGCCTTGTAGCTGGGCGTTCCCTCATACGGCGTCACCACATAAATCTTGTCTTTCTGCTGCTGGATCAGCATTCCCACGCCAAAGTAGCGTCCCTGCTGGTCTTCGCGCATCTTCGCGTAAGCTTTCGGGTCATAGAAGTTCGAGTGCGGGTCCAGCACGTGCAGCATCGACGGAATCGCGCCATCGAAGATCACATCGTCGGCCTTGTCGCCGACAATCGGCTCGGCATAGTTCTGTTCCACCAGCGCGTACACATCTGTAAACTGCTTCAGATTGTCACGAAACTGGGACTGATCCGTCGCCGATTGAGCGCCGACTCTGCTTTGCAACACCGTGCCAGCCAGTGCGCAGACGCAAAAAAAAGTAATCAGAAAAAATGTGGCGCGACGGGCGCGGGAACTCATGCGGCGCGAAACCTCCCGGCGGCTTTGGCATGCGCTTTCCAAGCGGCTTCCGTTAGCTGCCTTTGGCCAGAGTATAGCATCGCAACGGCGGATTCCATCTGTCCCTGCACGGCTGTCCTTTCCGGTATCTCGTCGTCCAACAGAACATCACGCGCCGGGTGCGGTTGCATCGTTCCCAGCGTTTACAATTACGTCAAGGGACTGTCGGCCTCGGCTGCTGTCCCCCTTGAGATAACGAATGCCCTTGAATCCTCTTGCTCCATCCTTCCGCGTCCGTTTCGCTTGCGCTGCGCTTTGTGGCGCTTCGCTGCTTGTTATCCCCGCCGCTCTGGCTCAGAGCCATCCCGCTGCATCCTCGTCGACCAGCAACCTTGCCGAGCAAAGTCCCTTTGGCGGCCAAGTCGTCGAAGACGTCATCGCGCGCGTCAACGATCAGGTCATCACCAGTTCCGACTATGATCGCGCCCTCAAGGAGATGGATCAGGAAGCCCGACAGCGTGGCGAAACCATGCAGCAGATGGAGGACGATCACAAAGACCTTCTGCGCAACCTCATTGATCAGCAGCTTTGGATCTCCAAGGGCAAGGAACTCGGCATCACCGGCGAAACCGAACTGGTCAAGCAACTCGACGAGATTCGCAAGAAATATAACCTTGCCAACATGGAAGACCTCGAAAAGGCAGCCCAGCAGCAAGGCGTCTCCTTTGAGGATTTCAAAGCCAATCTCCGCAACCAGATCATCACTCAGGATGTCATGCGTCAGGAGGTCGGCCGCCATCTCAACGTAACTCCCGGCGAAGCCTACCGCTACTTTCTGCTACATGAGAAAGAGTACGCTCAGCCGGAGAGTGTGCATCTGGCGGAGATTCTCATCTCAACCAATCCTCCTGCCAATGCTCAGGGTTCCCAATCGTCAGAGTCCGCCCGTCTCGCACTCGCCAAGGCCAAAGCCGACGACATTGAAGCGAAGCTGAATGCAGGGGGCAACTTCGATCAGATCGCGCGCGCCAGCAGCGACGGTCCAACGGCGGCTCAGGGCGGTGACCTCGGCAAGTTCCAGCGCGGCAATCTTGCCAAAGTTCTCGAAGACGCGACCTTTTCGCTCAAGCCGGGCCAGTTCACGCAGCCCATCCGCACACGCCAGGGCTACGTCATTCTCAAGGTGCTGGAGCACAATCCCGGTGGAGTGCCACCCTTCAAGGAAGTCGAGCCACAGGTCGAGCAGGCCTATTACATGAGTCAGATGGAGCCTGCGATCCGCAGCTACCTTACGCAGATGCGTGAAGAGGCCTACATCGACATTCGTCCCGGCTATACGGATTCCGCCGCAAGTCCGCTTGAAACCAAGCCGATTTACAGCGCCTACACGCCGCCATCTCCCAAGAAGAAGCACAAGGAGCAGCGTGTCCGTTATCGCGAAACGGATCGCGGCTTCCGCAAAAAGGCTGGTGAGCCGAAAGGTTTGCAGCTCACTCCTGCCTCGCTCGATACCTCCAAGCCAGCGCCCGCGCAGACGGCGGTCGTAAGCGGGAAGAAAAGCAAGAAGCACAAGAAGAAGCCGCAACAGGCGCGCGTGGAGCGCTCCGGCAAGAAGGAAAAAATCCGTTACGGTCAGGCTCCCATCGAGACACTGTCCGACACATCGAAAGTAACTCCGGTCGAAGATGCCGGCGCGGTTGGCCAGACGGCCGATGCTGCCAACGAACCTCCTAATCCGCTGGAGCCAGCGCCTGCGCGCCGCGAGAAAATTCGCTTCAGCGACCGCGCGGAGACAGAGAAAAAGTCGAAAAAGAAGAAGAAATCCATCTTCAACTCCAGCGACGCCTATGCTCCGCTGCCGCCTGATCCTTCAGAGGTTGCAGACCAGCAATTGCAGTCGGCTCCGCTGGGACTGAACGGTGACACCTCGCCCAAGAAAAAGAAGAAGCACAAGACCAAGGTGGAAGTCACCAACGACAAGAAAACCCGGCTGCAGGACGAGAAGCAGGTCAAAGCGCCCAAGCAACCCCTGCAATATACGCCAGCCGGTCAAGTACAGGGCGCGCCGGCTCCGGTTCAGCCCACGTCCACGGCACCGGCAGCGGATAGCACCGACCCAGCTTCAGGCTCCCCAGCTTCAGGCTCCGGTTCGCCCCAGTAGATAGATGTGAGTCTGTCGCCTGCCCGGATGGCAGGCTCACATTGCTCCCCTCGTACCCGAGAATCGGCACAACGCACGCGGTGGTGATCGAATGAAGGGAATCTCAATCGCCGATCTGGCGGCTCTGCCTGAGAATCAGATATTCGACGGCATCTTTCTCGTTCTCAGCCGTCAGCAGCGCACCACCAAAACCGGCAAGCCCTATCTCAGCCTCACCCTGGGCGACAGCACCGGCCAGATCGAATCCCGCATCTGGGATCCTTCGGACCCGCGCGTGACCACGCCCTTTCAGCGTGGCGATGTGCTGAAGGTGCGCGGCAGCGTGGCGCGATTTGAATCCGCGCTTCAGCTCAAAATCGAGATGCTGCGCCTCGCCACCGATCAGGAGTACGAGCGCGGCGAACTGCTTCCCTCCACCACGCACGATGTCTCTGCTATGTGGCAATCGCTGCTCGCCACCGTGGACAGCCTCGAAGATCGGGATCTGCGTCGTTTGCTTCATCGTCTTCTGGACGACCCCGTTGTGCGTGACGCCTATCAGCAGGCTCCAGCCGCGCGTCAGTTGCATCATGCCTGGCTTGGCGGTCTGCTGGAGCACGTTGTCAGTCTCATTGGCCTTGCGCAGCGCGTCGTGCCGCATTATCCGTTGGTGATTCCGGATCTCGTCTACACCGGAATTCTACTCCACGACTTGGGCAAGATTCATGAGCTGAGCTGGCAGACCGGCTTTGACTACACCATCGAAGGCCATCTTCTCGGCCACATCTCCATCGGCGTCAGCATCGTCGAGCGTGCCATCGATGCGCTGCCGGATTTTCCGCCGCGCCTGCGCACCATCGTCCTGCATCTCATCCTCTCCCATCACGGTCGGCTGGAGTTTGGCTCTCCCATGTTGCCCATGACTCCGGAAGCGCTGATGCTCAACTTCCTCGACGATCTCGACGCCAAGATGCAGATTGTTGCCAGCGAATTCCAAAAAGCTGCCCGACAGGGCCGCGCGGCGCACGAGATGACCGACCGCGTCTGGGCGCTCGACCAGCGCACAATGCTTGACACACGCGCCTTTCTTGCCCAAAACGACTGAAGGCCGCCTGCGCACCCGCGCCAGCGGCCTTCGTCTATTCACCTTTTGCCGCGCTACGGGAGCATCTGCACCTTGCTGTGACGGATCGAGTACGTGAAGTAGATCACCAGGCCCAGCGCCAACCATCCCAGCATGACGATCCAGGTGATCCGCGGCAGTTGCACCATCAGGAAGAGCGCGGTGCCGATTCCCATCACAGGCACCAGCGGCACCAGCGGAGTCTTGAACGGGCGATGCAGATCCGGATGACGCACACGCAGAATCCATACTCCCGCGCAGACGATCATGAACGCCAGCAGCGTGCCGATGTTCACCAGTTCGCTCAGCCGGTCGATGGGCAGAAACGCCGGCATCACCGCGACAATCAATCCCACGATGATCGTCGATTTCCAGGGCGTGCGAAACTTCGGATGAATCTCCGAGGCCCACTTCGGCAGCAGCCCATCCCGCGACATCGAGAAGAAGACGCGCGACTGGCCCAGCAGCATCACCAGCATCACCGTGCCCAGCCCAAAGATCGCGCCAATCTTCACCAGCAGCGAACCCCAGCTTACGCCCGTCGCGTCAATGCCCAGCGCCACCGGATCGGCCACATTCAGCGCGCGATAGTTCACCAGCCCCGTCAGCACCGTCGAAACCACGATGTACAGCAGAGTGCAGAAGACCAGCGAGCCAAGAATGCCGATCGGCATATCGCGCTGCGGATTCTTCGCCTCCTGCGCCGCCGTCGAAACCGCGTCAAAGCCGATATAGGCAAAGAAGATCGACGCAGCGCCGGCGGCAATGCCCATCATGCCAAAGTTTCCGTTGGCGTCACGCGGCGGAATGAACGGATGCCAGTTCTGGAAGGCCAGCCGTGGGTGATGAACCAGAAAGTAGATGCCCAGCACCAGGAAGATCGCCACGATCCCCAGCTTCACAAACACAATCGCTGTGTTCAGGTTGGCCGACTCCTGAATCCCCACCACCAGGATCGCCGTCACCACCAGAATCGCCAGCATCGCCACCAGGTTGAATAGCCCCGTCACATGCGGCAGCCCCGCATCGCTCACCCCCGGCGGCAGAGACATCAGCGGCGTCCACTTCTCCTGATAGAACACCAGCACCGTGCCCGTCGTCGCCGTCAGTTGCGGCGGCAGATAGATGTGCAACTGCTGCAGAAAGCTGTTGAAATATCCTGCCCAGCCCGAGGCCACCGTCGCCGCGCCAAAGGCATACTCCAGCACCAGATCCCAGCCGATGATCCAGGCCACAAACTCGCCCAGCGTCGCGTAGCCGTAGGTATACGCCGATCCGGCAATCGGAATGATCGAGGCAAACTCCGCGTAGCACAGCCCGGCAAATGCGCATGTGATGCCGGCCAGGATGAAGCTCAGCGCCACGGCAGGTCCGGCGTGCCGCGCCGCCGCCTGACCGGTCAGCACAAAGATGCCTGCGCCGATAATCGCACCAATGCCCAGCGTAATCAGGTTCAGCGCGCCCAGCGATCGCTTCAGCGTGTGTTCGCCTTCTTCCTGCGACTCGTCGTGCAGCATCGCCAGCGGCTTGATCTTCAACAGATTTGGCATAGATGAGCCAATCCCTCCTGGAAAGTTTTGCAGCGGTTTACAGCTTGATTGGGTGGGTGTGGGTGCGACCTCGTGTCCACAGGAAATACACCGGAATCCCCAGAAGCACGATCCCCAGCCCCGGCCATGTGTACTGTGGCTTGTACCGCAATAATACGATACATATCCATCCCGCCATCGCGATATAAATCAGCGGCAGCATCGGATATCCAAGCGCGCGATAGGGTCGGACGGCATGCGGGCGCTTCACCCGCAGCACCATCAGCCCGACGATCGTCAAAATGTAAAACACCAGCACCGCGAAGATCACATAATCCAGCAGTTGCCCAAACGATCCGGAGACGCACAGCAACACCGTCCACGCCGCCTGCACGGCCAGCGCGGCCACCGGCGTTCGATACTTCGGATGCAGCCGCCCCACGGCGCGGAAAAACAATCCGTCTCGGCTCATCGCATAGTAGACGCGCGCCCCGGCCAGCGTCATCCCATTGGCGCAGCCAAACCCGGAGATCAATATCGCCGCCGCCATCAACCCCGTTCCCAGTCCAGGAAAGATCGTCTCCAGCACCGCCGTCCCCACGCGGTCGTCGGTGGCAAACTGTATCCCGCGCGCCATCACCGTCGCTCCATGCAGATCGCCCTTCAGCGGCAGCGCCATCAGGTACGCCAGCGAGATCAGGAAGTAGATCGTCAGCACCGATCCCGTACCCAGCAGCAGCGACAGTGGCAGGTTGCGTTGCGGATTCTTCACTTCACCCGCGGTAAACGTCACGTTGTTCCAGGCGTCCGCAGAGAACAGCGATCCCACCTGCACCACCGCCAGCAGCACCACGGCGGAGACCATCGCCGTCGTTCCATTCGCCGCGCTGGTCAGCGGATGCAGCCCTGTCCACCCCGCGCTTTGCCACAACCCGCGCAGGCCGCCGCTGAAGTTTGCCCGCATCGCCACTGCATGCCGCCCCACCGTCAGCCCCAGCGCCACCATCGCCGCCAGTGACAATCCCTTCGCCGTCGTGAAGACGTTCTGCACCAGTGCGCCCAGCCGCACGCCAAAGACATTCACCGCTGCCAGCAGGATCACCAGCAGCAGCCCCGTCAGGTTCGCCGTGTTGACGCCAATCTCCATATTGCCAAGCGCCACCGGCCCCATCCGCACCACCGGAACATGCGCAATGTGCCACAGCCAGTGATCGCTTGCGATGCTCGGGAAAAAAACGCCCAGAAACTTGCCAAAGCCCACGCAGACCGCGGCAATCGTTCCCGTCTGGATCACCAGAAACAGCGTCCAGCCATACAGAAATCCCCACAGCGGACCCAGCGCTTCACGCAGATAGACATACTGACCGCCGGCACTCGGCATCATCGCCGCCAGCTCGCCATAGCACAGCGCGCAGATGATCGTCATCGCTGCCGTCACCACCCAAGCCGCCAGAAACAGCGCCGCCGACTGCGTGATGCGCGCAATCTCCGCCGCCACCAGAAAGATGCCGGAGCCAATCATCGATCCGGCCACAATCGCCGTCGCGCTGAACAGCCCAAGCGTCTGCGAAAGCTGCACGCCGGAACTGGCGTCGGTTTTCTCGGTTGAAGTTGTAATCGGAACGGTCACCTGTCTGAAGTTGTAACTGAAATGAAACAAATTGTCTTGTTCTATTTTGCAGGCTTCGATTCGGCGGCTTGTTTGCGCCGATCAGGCCACCGGTCGCGGTTCCATGAACAGTCTGCCGATCAGCGCAAAGACAACCAGCATCGCGGCGCACAGCGCGAAGACCTCGCGCACTCCCGTCACCTGAGCCAGCGCTCCAGAGAGAAACAGGCCCAGAATCTGCGCCGTGAAGATGATCGACATCACGCTGCTGCCGACGCGGCCCATCAGCTCCGGCGGCGTCTCCATCTGGATCATCGTCTGCGCGGGAATGATGATCGCCGAGACGCTGAAGCCAATCACAAAATCCCCGACGATCGTCGTCGAGACGCGCGTGAAGACGGTGAGCACCGCAAGGCCGACCGCAATTCCACCCAGGCCAAAGTAGACCAGAACGTTATTTGCCAGTCGCGCGCCAACCGTGTTCAGCAGATTGATGCCGATCAGAATGCCCAGGCCGATCATCGCGCTGGCCACGCCGTAGACCATCGTGCTCGCGTGGACGGTATCGCGCACATAGACGGCGATCAGCGGACCGAAGCAGCCCAGTACAAACATCCCCGACGCCATGGCCAGAATCACAAACAGCAGCCCGGCGTGATGAAAGATGAAGGCGACGCCCTCGCGCATCTCGCCCAGCGTGCGCTCAACCATGTTGCGATCTTCGCTGGCCGTGTGACGATGCACCTGGACCGAACGCGCAATGGCCACCGAGCCGATGAAGCTGGCCGAGGCAAAGAAGCTGACCGCGTCCAGAATGTAACAGGAGCGCGGACCAAACGAGCCGACCAGTAATCCCGCCGCTGCCGGGCCAAGAATGCGCATGATGAACATCACTTGTTGCATGAGCGCATTCGAGGAGCGCAGCCCGTGGAGCGGAACAGCCTCGCGGATGACCACTCCCTGCGCCGGGCCGAAGAAACTGGAAACCACGCTGATCGCCGCTAAAATCACATAGAAATGCCAGGTCCGCGTGGAGACGATCAAAAGCAGCACCAGCACCCCGCGCATCAGGTCGCTCGATATCAGCGTGCGTTTGAGCGGCCAGCGATCCACAAAGACGCCCGCCAGAATGCCCAGCACCGCGATCGGCAGCTGATAGGCGATCTGGACGCCGGTAATCTGTTGCGCCGTGCCGTGAAGCTGAAACGTAAGCACGCCGATGACCGCGAAAAGTGCAAGGAAATCGCCAAAGTTCGAGACAATCTGCGCGTACCACAAGCGGCGCATCACGCGGATGCGCAGCACCTCGCGCATGGAAAGGATGTGCGGCGCGCTCTCGGGCTGTGAAGCAGTGGTCGCCATTGCGGGAGTCTATCGCAGAAGCACCCTGCAAAGCGAGCCACAAAGAATTCGCTTGCAGACCCGGATTTGCTTTCAGCCCGGATACGCTTGCAGCCCCGGATACGCTTGCAGACCCGGATGCTCCCGAAATGTCGGGTGTACATCGGAGCAATCGCTGCTGCTAAACTTGCTGATTGAAAAGCAAGCCGACCGAATCGTTGGGTCGGCCAGCCTGGCATACAGGTTCGCACCCGGAATCGCATACGGACAGCACAAGGACCGCAAAGAATCGGAGTCATGCAATGACCACAGAAGACCAGAGCGCGATGCAGGCCAGGCGAACGAATATACGCACCATCAACGATATTTTTCTCGGCCTCGCCGGATCGCGCCAGGAGCGGGTGATGACGTGGCTCGACGCATCGGGCGCGTGGCAGAGCCTGTCTTCGGCTCAGGTAGATCAGCGCGTTCGCGCTCTCGCACGCGCGCTTCAATCCCGCGGCATCCAGCGCGGCGACCGCGTCGCTATCCTCAGCGAAAACCGCTGGGAGTGGGCCGTCGCCGACTTCGCCATCCTCGCCATCGGCGCCGTCGTCGTGCCCGTTTATCCCACGCTCACCGCCGAACAGGCTTGCGCTCAGCTCGCCGACTCCGGCAGCCGCATCCTCTTCACCTCCAGCCTCGCGCATGCCCGCGCCATCAGCGCGCATCAGCACTCCACCGCCATCGAGCGCATCGTGCTCTTCGACGACTTCGACGCCCAGCCCAACGAACTTTCCGCCAACTGGGAGCGCTTCTCTGCGCTCGTTGCCGACGCGGCCAGTCTGCCGCGCGACCCGGCATTGGACGCCGAACTCGCCCGCACCCAACCCGACGATCTCGCCACCCTGGTCTACACCAGCGGCACCACCGGCGAATCCAAAGGAGCCATGCTCACCCACGGCAACATCGTTGCCAATGTCCTCGGCTCCATGCCGCGCATTCACACAGCGCAGACTCCGCGCTGCATCAGTTATCTGCCGTTACCGCATATCTTCGAGCGCATGTTCGACTACCTGCTCATCGTCTGCAACTGCCAGGTCGCCTACTGCTCTCAGATGGATAAACTGCCCAACATGATGCTCCGTTTTCGCCCCACCGAGTTCATCGGAGTGCCGCGCGTCTATGAGAAAATCCGCGCCGGCGTCGAACAGAAATCCTCTGTTTCGCCCATCAAGGCGCGCATCTTTCGCTGGGCCTTGGGCGTCGGCTCGCGCCATCGCGACACCGTGCTCGCAGGCCAGCGGCCTTCGGCGCTCAGTTGGCGACTTGCCGACCGCCTGGTCTACAGCAAAGTCCGAGCTGCTTTTGGCGGATGCGTCAACAACTTTATCTCGGGCGGCGCTCCCTTGGGCCTGGAAACAGGTCTCTGGTTTGCCTCCGTCGGCATCGCCATCCTCGAGGGCTACGGCCTCACCGAAACCTCGCCCGTCATCTCCGTCAACTATCAGGGCGCCAGCCGCATCGGCACCGTCGGGCTACCGCTCGACAATGTAGAGTGCCGCCTGGCTGCCGATGGCGAACTCTTCGTCCGTGGCGCGTCCGTCTTCAAGGGGTACTGGAACAAGCCCGAGGCCACGCGCGAGTGTCTCGACGCCGACGGATGGTTCGCCACCGGAGACATTGCCGCCATCGACGCCGACGGCTTCATCTCCATCACTGACCGCAAAAAAGAGTTGCTCAAAACCTCCGGCGGCAAGCTCATCGCGCCGCAGCCCATCGAAACCAAACTCAAAGCCGACGCGCTCGTCGCCAACGCCGCGCTCATCGGCGACAAACAAAAGTTCCTCGTCGCACTGCTCAGCCCCAACCTGGCCGCGCTCAGCGCCTGGGCCGCGGGGCAGGGAATCGATGTTTCTGATCGCTCCCGGCTGGTCACTCATCCGCGCGTCCTCGCGCGTTACGAGCATCTCGTCGCGGAGGTCAACCACTCCCTGGCCAGATTCGAGTCGATCAAGCGCTTCCATCTTGTTCCCGACGAGTGGTCGCTTGAAACCGGCGAACTCACTCCGAGCCTCAAGTTGAAGCGGCGCGTCGTCATCGCGCGTTATGCGCAGCAGATCGCGCAGCTTTACTCCGACGAATCCACTTCCCTCGTCGGCTAGGCTGCCCGATGCGTCGCCGCATGGAACTGCCGCCGCGTCGCCACAGCCGCTGCAAGCCCTGAAAAAACGGCGCGCCCCATGCGCCCATCATCAACAGCGATCCAAACAACACCACCGCATCGATGCTCAGCCGTCCCTGTCTCAGCCAGTAGGCATCGGGGTCCAGGTTCAGCCACAGCGCAAACTCATCCAGCGTCAGCGCCGCGCCCACGCCATAGGAAATTGACAGAATCCGGCTCATCAGGATTCCCGTTGGCGTGTGCGCGCGGCCCAGGTCCATCAGCCATCCATAGCCCACCAGCAGCAGAATCAGAATTCCCCACACCAGGTGGTGAATGTGTCGCCCGCGCACCATCACCCACGCAAACGGTCCCGAACCCACCATCACCAGATGCACCAGCAGCCGCACTCCCGCAAAGGTCAGAAAAAACGCCACCGAAGCCAGAAACATCCGCCGCCGCGGCCTGTCCGGAATCGACGACCGCAACAGATAGCCCAGCCGCGTCAGCTCCAGCAGCATCACCAGCATCCCCGCCACCGCAATGGCAAAGACCAGCAACAGATAAGCTCCCGTGTGCGGCATGACTTCTATTCAAACACCCCGGCGCCGTTCTATGGGTCAGAATCTCGAATGCTCCCGCAAACACCACGGATGGCCCGTGCGTGGGCTGCGCACCGGTTCAGTGCGCAGGCGGCGTCACGCAGAAGGTCATGCCTTCGCGGGCAGACTGGGTGCCGGGAAATACATCCTGAGCTTCGGCGAGGATGGCCTCGAGTGCATCGTCGTCGTGGGCTGGGTCGTGGTGGAAGAGTACGACCCGCGGAATGCCGGCCTCGCGAGCAACGGTGACAGCATCGCGCCAGGTGCTGTGGCCCCAGCCGTGACGTTGCTCATACTCCTGCGGTGTGTACTGGGCGTCATAGACGAGCAGGTCTGCTTTCTGAGCGATGGCGTTGAGCCGGGCGTCCGCATCCGGGGCGCCGTGTTCATGGTCCGTCGCGATCACGATGGAGTGGCGACCGTCGCTGATGCGGTAGCCCTGGGAGCGCTGCGGGTGGTTGAGGTCAAAGCTTTGTACGGCGAGTCCGGCGATCGTGCGTGTGGAGTGCTCGAACTGGTGGAACTCGAGGTGACCGGCAACCTGCTGGAAGTCGACGGGAAAGTAGGGAGCAACCATCTGGCCGGCGAGCACCGCCCGCAACTGCTCGGGTGGATGGAACGAATAGAGCACAATGCGGGCTTCCGGATGGAAGAGCGGCTCGAAGAAGGGCAATCCCTGAATGTGGTCCCAGTGAAAGTGCGTGAACAGCAGATGGATCTCCGGCAGGGCAGGGCGCGCAAGCAGATCGCGACCGAGCGTACGAATGCCGCTGCCGGCGTCGAGAATGAGAATGGCGTCGCCGCGATCGATGGAGAGACAGGCGGTGTTGCCCCCGTGGCCAAGATTGGCGGCAACGGGAGTGGGAATGGAGCCGCGCACACCCCAGAAGGTGAGTGCGAGTGCCGGGTGTTTGTCAGCGTTCGTCATGCGGAACCGGGTGGGACTGGATGATACCGAGTTGGGCGGCGGAGGCAGGATGCCATCTCCGCCGGGTCAGGGTTGGGCAAGCGACAGAAGACGATCGCTTAGTGAACAAGCTTCCAGTCGGCATCCGCCAGCGATTCGGTCGCGCTGACGGAGTTGTAGAGGGTGGCGCGACCGAGCAGCGCGGCCTGATTGCCGGGGTCTTTGTCGAGCACATTGTTATACGCGACGATGGCGTCATACCAGATCCGATGCTGGACAAAGACAGAAGCAGGATCCGTGGCAGTGGCAAGCGCGGACTGGATAGCCGCGCGCTCGTCGCCATCGACAACCATGAAAGTGACCGGAGCCGGAGCGCCACCGAGCATGTCGTTCTCCGGCAGGATGGTCCAGCGATACGTCATGCCGGGCTTGAGCGCCGGGGCATCGGCGGGATAGGTGAGATGGGTCGCCGCGGTGGTCGTTTCATAGACCTCAATGCCGTTGATCGTGCTGATGCGGAAGGTGACCTTCGCTGCGCCGTCCGGAGCAGACCAGTAGAACGTG
>JAJZCP010000220.1 GCA_021846065.1 Acidobacteriota bacterium | reverse complement strand
ATGCTGCCGGTGGTTGAGCCGGACGGCTGGTCCACGGCAACCGAGGCTTTGATCTACGCCATTCTCATGGTTTCAGCAGTCGGCAAAGTATTACCCTCTTCCGGTTGCGTTCAGCATCATGACAATCAGCAGCAGCGGCAGGTAGAGGACGCTGATCTTCAGGAGCGAGCGCGCGTAGCGGCGCGAATCGCCAGCCGGGCTGCGAGTTATGCGGGTGAAGCGAATCGTATAGGCCAGATACACCAGTCCCAGCAGGAGCGCTGTCCCCCAGTAAAAACGTCCGGCCAGATGCAGATAGTAGGGAACCAGGCTGACGGGCACCATGAGAATGGCGTAGATCAAAGCCTCGGTTGCCGTGGACCAGCCGTCCGGCTCAACCACCGGCAGCATGCGGATGCCGGCGCGGCCATAGTCTTCGCGGTAGAGCCAGGCAATCGCCATAAAGTGCGGAAACTGCCAGATGAACAGGATGGCAAACAGGGCGACGCCGGGCCACTCGATGGCGCCGCGTGCGGCGGTCCAGCCGATCAAGGGCGGCATGGCGCCGGGAAATGCGCCAATAAATGTCGCGAGTGTCGTGAAGCGCTTGAGCGGCGTGTAGATGCCGACATAAAGAACGGCAGTAAGCAGCGTCAGGGTGCCGGTGACGGGGTTGGTCGTCACCAATAGCCACAGTGAGCCGGCGATGATCGCCGCCATGCCGAGCAGGACGCCAAAGCCCAGGCTCATGCGGCCGGCGGCCATGGGCCGCTGGGCCGTGCGGAGCATGCGCGCATCGGTGCGCCGCTCCATTACCTGATTCAGCGCGCTGGCGCCGCAGGAAACCAAGGCCACGCCAAGCAGCGTGTCCCACAGCGCCGAGTTGAACGAGGAGATGCCGGACTGGACTTCGCCCAGATAGAAGCCGGCCCAGGCAGTCATCACAACAAGGGCCGTGACGCGCAGCTTAAAAAGCGTCACTGTATCCGCCGCCACAGTTCTTACAGTCTGGAACCAGCGAACCACGCGATGGCGCGGGCGTGTATCCGCAGGAACAGGCTGTAGCTGCGCGGCTTCCGTGTCCGAGACTCGGCCTGGAGGCGGGACAGCGGTGGCACGGGCGGCAGAGCTCAGCATCAAGGGGATCCCCAGGAGTGGTCCGGACGTATCGAAGGTGGTGCGGGCGTCTTACCAGAAGAACCAAGCGTGTGGCCGCGCCACCTTCAAGGATAACAAAATGGAACCGGCCAACTGGCGGTGCTGGTTCGCGGCCTGCCGCCGCACTTTCAGAAGGCCGCGCTGTTTTCCTGGTTGGTGTTCGCCGGCTGAACAACATATTCATCGATCAGAACGGCCACCAGCACTGCCGAGGGAACAGCGACCAGCACGCCGGCGACTCCGGCCAGACCGCCGCCGAGCAGCAGAGCGATGAAGACCGCAGTGCCTGCCAGATCGACACTGGACTTCATGATGCGCGGAATGAGAAGCGCATTTTCAACCTGAACATAGATGAGTTCGAACGCCATAACCCCCAGAACCTTGGTAAAGGAGTCCGTGGCCGCAACCAGCATAGCGATCGAGGTGGAGACCATTGCGCCAACGACGGGAACAATGTTGAAGGCGCCCATCAGCACGGCCAGCGCAAAGGCATAGCGCACATGCATGATGCTGAAGACGATGCCGCTGAGGACGCCGAGAATCAGCATCAGGCTCATCTGCCCCAGCAGCCAGCGGCCCATGCGGGTGGCTGCCCGCTGCAAGGTAATGTCGAGGCGGCTGCGGCGGTCGGCCGGTACCAGCGAAAGAAACCAGGGGTAAATGTGACCCCCCTCCGCCAGGAAGTAGACGGTGAGCACGATGCCGGAGATGATCTCGAAGAACTTCGCGGCCCAGCCGCTGATAGAAGAGACGAAGGCGCCGACATGCTGCGCCGTATCCTGCTTGAGCCGCGTCTGAATGGCGCTGAAGTTTACATCCCGCAGCACGGGCAGCCGGTTCAGCCGCTGGAGGAATGCAGGGCTGCTGTCAGGCAGAGTGTGCACCAGTGACGTCACTTCATGGATGAGCGGGGGCAGTGTCAGAAAGATAAATCCGCCGATCGCCCCGACCACCAGTGCTGTAATCACCAGAATCGCGACGCCGTGCGAAAGATGACGCTTGCCGATGTGGATGCGCTGCACGCCGTGAACTACTGGCATCAGCACGACGGCGAACAGGGCGCTCACATAGATCAGCGTCAGCACGTCGCGCAGCAGCCACGCAACGTAAAGGCCGATGGCGAGGGCAAAAGTAAACAGGATGTGGCCGCGCACGTGCCTCTGTGTAGCGTGCACTGGTTCAACGGGAACGTTCAAGGGCCGTGCTCCAGAACTTGAGGATTTGCGCGGCTACCGCAGCCGGGGAGTCTTCAGCGCTGATCGCTGCGTGCGCGGCGGCCTGATAGAGTGGCAGCCGACGCCGGTACCGGCCGCTCAGGGCCGCGCGATCTTCAAACACAGGCCGCCGCGGCGCATCAGGCTGCGTAGCCGCCTGTTCACAGCGCGCACATAAGGTCTCCAGCGGGGCATAGAGATAGACCGTCAGAGTCCGGCTGGACGCGGCCAGAAGCTCGAGATTGTGCGGCAACTCGACCGCACCGCCGCCCAGCCCCAGCACTGTCTGCGTCTCCGCCAGGCAAGCCTGCAGCGCCTCGTTTTCCAGTCTACGAAAGTGCGATTCGCCGTCGGCGGCAAAGATCTGCGCGATGCTGCGACCCGCAGCCTCGACGACTGCGTCATCCACATCCACGAAGCGCCAGCCGAGCTGCCGGGCGAGTTCACGGCCCACGGTGGTTTTGCCCGCTCCCATAAAGCCGACCAGGGCGACTCGTTCCGGCGGCATCACCGGCATCGGGCTGCGGGCACTGGACGGCTCGAGGCCGGGAGAGATCCCAGCGGCAGCGCCCCCGGCCTCTTCCGATCGAAGACCTGTCACGCGCGGTCTTTGCCCTGCTTTCCGTCCTGTTGCAGGGCGCTCTGGATGTTGTCCCAGACCGCCGGGCTTGGATCATGGATGGGCATGATCAACTTCGCCTGGGCTGCGATGTATTCCAGATCGCGAACCAGCGAGGAGCAAAGCGCGCAGGTTTTAAGGTGCGGGTGGTCGGCGATGGAGACCCCGGAATCGAAGATCTCTGGCAGCTGCTGCTGAAATTCTTCGCATTCCACGGGGGTCGAGCTCTTTTCCGCAGTCATGCTCCCGTACCTCCTTCAGCATTTTCTTTCAGCAGGCTGCGCAGCCGCATGCGCGCCTTATGGAGTTGCGATTTGCTGTTGCCAATGGAGCACTGCAACATGCCTGCAATCTCGTTATGCTCATATCCTTCCACATCATGCAGCACAAATACCATCCGGTATCCGGGTGGCAACTCCTCGACAGCGCGCTCCAGGGTTACACGGTCAATGGACCC
>JAJZCP010000219.1 GCA_021846065.1 Acidobacteriota bacterium | reverse complement strand
ATCGGCGCCATTACCGGCGTTGACCAGTTCAGCGGCGGGACGGCGGACCTTGCGCTGCGTGTCGCGGGAGAGCCGCAGGATGGCGCGCCTGCATTTGTCATGCAGGGGCATGTCACGATGCACCGGGGTGGATGGAAGGCTCCCTGGCTGGTGCTGCGCAACGTCGATCTTACGACGGATGTAACGATCGACAGCGATACCTGCGCCTTCAGAAATGTGAACGCCTCTCTGGAGGATGGGAGCCGGATCACAGGAAATCTCGTGTTGCGGCATTGCATTGGGCCGTCCGCGCCGGTGGTTACGCCGGCTGGGGCGGTCACGGCAATGCACGGCCGCGTAAAGCGCAGGACTCTGCTGAGTCCGCGAGCCCTGCTCGACCGCCTGCATCGGCGCCCGCCGCCGCCCGCGATGCACCACGCCATCTACCAGCCGCTGATTGGCCAGATGGATGCCCAGGTGTACGGCGTCACGCTGCCGCTGGTTTTGAAAGCCGTCGCGCCGCGCCAGTACTGGAACATCGGCTTTACGACCGCGACATACGGCGAGGTGACGGCACACTGGACCGGAGAGGGCCATGGACTGGATGTCCATGGCGACCTGACGATGCGTGACCCGGCAAAAACTCTGGGACTGGTGCCAGTCGCGGGCGCGGCCCACGCCGATTATCTGGGCGACCACAACCAGTTGATGATCGCGAACCTCGATGAAAAGACACCGGCGACAGACGTGCATGCCTCCGGCGTCCTGACGCTGCATCCGACGGATCTTCGCAGCTCGCTGCGGCTGGATGCGACCGGCTCGGACCTGGGAGAATTTGACCAGCTCCTGACGATCCTTGATCTGCGCGAGACGCCGCGCGGGCAGCCGCATGCGCTGCCGGTTACGCTCAACGGGCCGGCCACCTTTCACGGACAGATTGGTGGATCATTTTTTGCGCTGCAGGCTACGGGACAACTGACGGCGCAACACTTTACCGTCGTGATTGCTCATGCAGCCCAACCCGGAATGCCGCCGCAGCCACCGCAGCGGCTGACATGGGATGCGCTGAATACCAACCTCTTCTGGGCGCCGTGGCGACTGAACCTGCATTCTGCCACCCTCACGCGCGGCAGGGCAGTCCTTCGTACAGCGCTGGATATCTTTCCGGAAAAGACTGGCCGCGACAGCTATACCTACAACCGGCGAGCGCGCATCACCGCAAGCCTGCAAACCCACCAGGCGCCGTTGGATGCCCTGCCGATTCCGGCCCCGTGGCTGCAGCCGGCAAGCGGTCTGCTGGATGCGACCGCGCACGTTTCGGGCAGGGCTGACGATCTGTCAGGTACGGCAGAGATGCGGCTGGAGCACGCGATCATCGCCGGGCAGCCGGTCACTGCGGTGATGGTTCGCGCGGAGCTTGCAGACACGATCCTTCGGTTGACCCAACTGCACGTCACTGCGGCAGGCGGCTCTGCGGATGGCAGCGGGCTATGGAATTACGGGACGGGCGTCATCTCCGGTGAGCTGACGGGAAAGCAGTTTCATCTGAACCAGATGACTGCACTGCGCCGCCCATCGATGGACGTAGGCGGATTGGCGAGCTTTCACGTGCAGACACAGGGAACGGTGGCCATGCCCGTCGCACAGGCTGCGTTGCAACTGGATGACGTAAGCGTGGGTGGCCAGCCCATGGGCCGCGTGCAGGCTGAAGGTCATCTGAACGGACGCACGCTGCTGGTAACGGCCAACGCGGGCCTGCTGAACGCACAGTTCAATGGCTCCGGCTCGGTAAATCTGACGGGCGATCTTCCGGGCTCTGCCCAGTTGCGCTTCGCCAGTTTCAACTTTGAGCCGCTGCTCCGGTTTACGCGTTTTTCAAACATCACCGGCGCTTCATCGCTGGACGGGGCCGTCACTTTTTCGGGTCCGTTTCGCCGGCCGGCTTCCCTGGTGGGCGACGCCCATATTGAGGCATTTCGCGCCACACTCGACGGCCATGCCGTGCGCTCCGGTGGACCGGTCACGGCGCAGTTGCAGGATGGCATTTTACGGTTGAGCCCGGTACGCGTTGAAGGCAATCATATTGATTTTCTGGCCTCGGGAACCGTCAACCTGCTGCAGCAAAATCGCATGCGGCTGCACGGGGAGGGCACCATGGACGCCGGCCTGATCGCGGCCTTTTATCCGCTGGTGCAGAGTTCCGGCGCGCTGCACTTTACCCTTAACGCGCGGGGAACTCCGCAGGAGCCCGACCTGCGCGGCCGCGCCGAGGTGAGCCACCTGAGTATTCACGCCCGGAACGTGACGAATGGCCTGACGGATATGAACGGCCAGCTGCTCTTCGATCAGGACCGGCTGCTGATCCAGAATCTGCGCGGCTCCTCGGGCGGCGGAATGCTGGACCTGCATGGCTTTGTCGGATACCGGCGCGGTATTTTCCTGGATGTTACGGCGAATGCCAAGGACGTCCGCATCCGCTATCCAAAGGGTGTTTCGACGGCTGTCGATGCCAAACTGCGTTTGCAGGGCACCTCCGCCAGCGCATTGGTGAGCGGTTCTGTGCGGATGGTGCGTTTCGGCATCAGCAGTAATTTTGATGTGGCGTCCTTTGCCGGTGGAGGCAGCGGCGTCTCCGGGACCATCGATCCATCCTCGCCGGCGAACCGTGTGCGGCTGGACGTGCACGTCACGTCGGCGCCGGAGCTGGGCTTTCAAAACTCCTTTGCCTCGCTGACGGGCGAAGTAAATTTGCGCGTGCGCGGCACGCTGGCCAACCCTTCAATACTGGGGCGGATTGATATCTCTGATGGTTCGGCGTCCTTTGCTGGAACCAAATACAAGCTGCAGCAGGGCGACATCATCTTTGCCAACCCCGTCACGATTTCGCCGGTCATCGATCTGGAAGCACTGGCGCGCGTTCAGAATTACGACATTGTCATCAGCCTGCACGGTCCGCCGGATAAGCTCGATATCTCCTACCGCTCAGAGCCGCCACTGACCCAGGCCGACGTGCTGGCGCTGCTCGCGCTTGGCCGCACGAACGAACAGGCTCTGATGTACGGCGAGCAGACGCAGGCCAACGCCAATCTAACGACCGAAGCGCTGCTGGGTGGCGCGCTGAACGCTGCCGTTGGCAGCCGGGTGCAGAAGCTGTTTGGCGTCGGCAGCGTGCGCGTTGATCCGAACTTCGTAGGAACTCTGGGCGAATCCACGGCGCGTGTCACGGTGGAAGAGCAGGTGGGTCCTCGCCTGACGCTGACCTTCGCCACCAGCATCAACACGACCGCGCAGCAATTGCTGCAGGCGCAGTATGACCTGACGCGCACTGTTTCTGTGATTGCTGTGCGTGACGAGGCGGACGTCTTCAGTCTGTATCTGCAAATCCGCGGCCGGCATAAATAGATGCCGGGCCACCGGGCGTAATGCGCGATTGGCCCCAGTGCTCGCAAAT
>JAJZCP010000218.1 GCA_021846065.1 Acidobacteriota bacterium | reverse complement strand
CATCGCGCAAGGGCCGGAAGCAGGCACGCCGTATGCCGTGATGAACCTGATGGGACGCGTCTTCATGAACGGCACGAATGATCCCTTTTACGCAGCCGAAAACTTGCTGAAACAAGTTTCGGCCAAAGTCATCCTGGTCGATTTTCATGCTGAGGCAACGAGCGAAAAAGTCGCCATGGGATGGCATCTGGATGGTCGCGTGACTGCTTGCCTGGGCACGCATACGCACATTCCCACGGCGGACGAGCGCGTGTTGCCGGGTGGAACGGCCTACCAGACCGACGTCGGCATGAGCGGCCCTTACGATTCCGTGATTGGCGTCGAAAAGGATCTGGTTCTTCAGCGCTTTCGCACCGGCCTGCCCGGAAAGTTCGAGGCCGCGAAAGGCAACCCGAAGCTCTGCGCCGCGCTCATCGACTGCGACCCGAAGACCGGACGCGCCCACCGCATCCAGCGCATCATGCTTGGAGAGTGACTGAGCAAGGCGAATAACTGCGCGGCAGAAACAGAAATGCCCGGCGCATAGCCGGGCATTTGCCTTTGCTGTTTTCAGCGTTACAGCTTCTCGTAGAACTCGCAGACCGAGCAGGAGATGTACACACCGCCGGGAATCCCGCGCTCCCTGTCCTTGACACGCTTGACGATGCGCGTCGGTTTGTTGCACTTCGGACAATCCGTCGACTTTGACGTGTCCATTGCTTTTTTGCGGTCACCTGTTTTTGCAATCTTAGCCATTGGTAAATTTGCTCTCCTTGGATTGTCTCTGCACACGCCCCATGGGCGGCTTCAACGGCGTGGTCAATCCGGTGCGTTCGACTGCCATTTAGGAGTCCTGGAACCACCCCCTGCAACGGCTCGAAGCGCAGTCATCCGCGCGACTCACTCAGACTAGTTTACATGAGTTTCCGGCGCGTCCGTGTGCGGGTGAGCAGCGGTTTGCGCCGCGCTCGCAGGAGAATACGACGGATTAGGTGAAGCAGCGGGCAGGATCTGCACCAGCGGCTTCACCTCCGGCATTTCTTCGCGCGTTGCCGCCTCATGCTGCCGCTTGGCGGCTGCGTCCAGATCGACGGGAATCCCGCCAGGAATCAACACCGGCGCGTTATGGCGATAGCTGAGTTCGCGCGTCATACGAAAAAGCACCGGCAAAGCGGCCAGCGCCAGCAGCACGGCAAACCAGCTTGCATTGAAGCCGTAATCGCCGCCGGAAAAAAACGGCGGAGCGTAGGCATCGCTTTGCACCACCGGCGAATAAGCCGTCGCGCTGTTGACCGGCAGGCCAAAAAGCAGTGCCTGTACGGCAATCCAGCCAAAGTGAAGCCCCCACGGCAGCCACAGCGCGCGCGTGCGCAGATAGGCGATGCCGAGCAGCAGACCAAAGGCGAAACAGAATGCCGTACTGGCGCGATTCGCTCCGGGATACCCAATCTGCATCAGGCCGAAAAGAATCGCCATCAGCAGCGTCGCCGATGGCTCGCCGAAGGCACGAATCGCCGTCTGGAACGGATACCCCTGAAAGGCCACCGTAATCACCAGCGCGGAGAGAGCGAAGAAAACAGTGTCCGCTAGAAGCCAGCCAAACGAAGCAGCGGAAAAATTGAAGTGGACGACCAGCCCGCCTGCGACGATCACCGGAATCAGGCAGGCAATGGCCATCGCCCAGCCCAGCGCAATCCCCAGCCCGGCTTCGCTGCGCCAGCCCGCACGCCGGACAAAGCCCTGCTCGGCGATGGGATCACTTTGTTTATCCTGCGTCAGCCCGAGAAAGGCAAAGCCCAGCAGCAGCATGAAGGCCAGCATCGCCTGCACCAGCATTGGCTCCCAGGTTGGGTTGGCAAATCCATGCGCGCTGCGCTCGGCGATCACGCGCGCCAGCAGAAAAACAACAAACGCCAGCAGCAGCCGACTGACGGCGCGAGCACGATTGAACTGTGAGTTGCGCGGATCAACCATTCTGCGGACTCCCTGCCATCTGCTGCCGTGGATCGCGCCCAGCCAGCGCGCGCGTCAGGCAGCAGGCTAAAGTTCGTTGTAGAAGCGTGCTATCTCGCGGAATTTCCGTTGCCGCTGCGCGATCATTGCATCGATCGATAACGCATTCAATTCGGCCAGATGTTTCTGCAGATGATCGCCAAGCAACGCGGCCGCCGCTTCGTGATCCTCGTGCGCGCCCTCGGGCGGCTCGGGAATGATTGCATCGACGCAGCCCAGCTCCAGCACTTCCTGCGCCGTGATGCGCATCGCCTCGGCAGCGCGCTCCTTGTGCGCGGCGTCGCGCCACATGATGGCCGCGCAGGCCTCCGGAGTGATGACAAAATACAGCGCGTTTTCCAGAATCAGCACTCGATCGGCCACGGCCAGCGCGAGCGCGCCGCCTGATCCGCCTTCGCCGCTGATGATGGCAATCGTCGGCACGCGGAGACGAGCCATCTCGATCAGATTGCGAGCAATCGCCTCGGCCTGTCCGCGTTCCTCCGCGCCCAGGCCAGGAAACGCGCCCGGCAGGTCGATAAACGTGATCACAGGACGATGAAATTTTTCGGCAAACTTCATCGCGCGCAGCGCTTTGCGATAGCCCTCGGGATTAGGCATGCCAAAGTTGCGGCGCATCTTTTCCTTGGTTGTACCGCCTTTGCGGTTGCCGATCACCATCACTTCCGCGCCGCGAAAACGCGCCATGCCGCATGCGACAGCTTCATCGTCGCTGAAGGCGCGATCTCCGTGAATCTCGCTGAAATCGGTAAACAGACGTTCGATCAGGTCCATCGGATACGGGCGCTTTGGGTGCCTTGCGCGCTCCACCTTCATCCACGCGGGCGAAACAGCCCGCGCCTCAATTGCAATTCCCTGCGTAGTCTCGCTCATTCGCTACTCGATCGGTTTTGCCGACACAATTCCTCGACCACATTGATTGTACGTTCCACCAGCGCCCGCGTCCAAACCAGCGGCTGCCCTCCGCGCAACAGATTCACGCCAGCACCTGTACCGAACCGCGTCCGAGAATCTCTTCCACCGACTCGATCCAGCCCCGATCCGCAGCGACCGAAGCCGCGCGCGGCTCTATCACCACCTCAAAGAAGTCCGCTTTTTTCAGGTGAATCATCACCTTTCCCGGACCCGGCGCGGCATCCATACGCTGCCTCACGGCCTTCATCCGTTCTTCGCTCAGGCTCTCCAGGCTGGCGCGAATGCGCACCGCGCGCGGCAGCTTGATCTCGACCTCATCCAGCGGCTGCAAAGCTTCAATCGCCAGCTTCGGCGCCGAGTCCTCTTCACCGATGAGCACACCGCGCAGCAGCACCGGGGCCTCGGTCTTCAGTTGCTCAGCCAGCCGTTCATAGTCCCGGGCAAAGCAGATAACCTCCATCTTTCCGGTGGCGTCTTCAATCTGACCCTGCGCATACATTTTGTCGTTGCGACGGCTCTTGGCCGCGCGCATGCCCACCAGCACACCTGCAATGGCAATCTCTGCAC
>JAJZCP010000011.1 GCA_021846065.1 Acidobacteriota bacterium | reverse complement strand
GGAACGCAAAGCCGCGGCCCTGACAAGCGCGACCTATACGGATTACAACGCTGCCGCCGCCCTGCACGACGCAATTATGAAGGAGCGCGGCGCGCTCAAGGATACGTCGGCGCCGGTGACCAAGACCCTGCAGACGCTGGATGACGCTGTGGCAAAGGCTGAAGGCAAGAAGGGTGGCGGCGGGTTCAGTCCCAAGAAACCCAAGCCCTCCTTTGGCCTGTTGAACGGAGAGTTTGGCTCGCTGGCAACGCTGGTCGACAGCGCCGATGCCGAGCCAACCGCCGCCATGCAGACGGCCTTTGCCGACTACTGCAAAGATCTCGCAACGGTCACGCAGACCTGGAACGGCGCGATCCACCAGCAGATCGATGCGGTCAACCAGGAGCTGACGGCCCAGCACCAGCCGGCGTTGCATGCTGCGCCGATGCAACAACCCTCAGCATGCCAGTAGGCGCAGCATGATTAGGCTGGCCCGAGCGGATCGGCTGCTTGGGCCAGCCCACAAAAGCCAATGCTCCCCTGCGCAGATACGGCGGCATGTAAGCGCCTGGGTTGACATGCTGGCAGATTCTGCTATTGTTTTCTTCATGCAGCTTCATCGACACCATTCGCATACCCACTCCATCGCGACCGGTGTCAGCGAAGCGCTACCGACCCATCCCTGATCTCCCCAGAGCTCTCAGGTTTTCGTTCCAAAGCCGCCCGCTGATGCCTCGCATCCGCGGGATTTTTGTTTTCAGACGCATTCCCTACCCAAGGAAAGTAAGGACATGACCGCACCCGTTTCCATGCCGGACACCGGCGCCGCCGCCATCGACTTCACCAAGCTCGATGGTCTTGTTCCGGGCATCGTGCAGGATGCCGCAACCGGAGAGTTGCTGATGGTTGGCTTCCTCAACCCCGAGAGCTATCGCAAAACGCTTGAAAGCGGCTTTGTCACCTTCTGGAGCCGTACCCGCCGCAAGCTTTGGATGAAGGGCGAAACCAGCGGCAACCGGCTGCGCATTGTGGAAGCCCGCACCGACTGCGACCAGGACACCCTGCTGTTTCGCGTACAGGTGGAAGGCGATGGGCTCGTCTGCCATGAAGGAACAGTGAGCTGCTTTACGCGCCCCATTGCACTGGCCGCCGTGCCTACCAGCGGCAGCAAGGAGCAGGCATGAGCCGCAAACTTCGTCTCGGCATTCCAAAAGGCAGTCTGCAGGATGCAACCATCGCCCTGTTTGAGCGCGCCGGCTGGCGCATCTTCGCCAATGGCCGCTCCTACTTTCCTGGCATCGACGATCCTGAAATTGAGTGCATGCTGATCCGGGCGCAGGAGATGGCGCGCTATGTGAACCACGGCGCGCTGGATGCCGGACTTACCGGCAACGACTGGGTGACCGAAAGCGGTCTTGCTGTGGAGTCGATCGCCAGCCTTACCTACTCCAAACAGAGCCGGCAGAAAGTGCGCTGGGTGCTCGCCGTGCCGGAGGATTCCCCGTACCAGCGCGCGGAAGATCTCGCCGGAAAGATCATCGCGACAGAATTGGTGGAAGCCACGCGCCGTTACTTTGCCGGAAAAAATGTGCCTGTGCAGGTGGACTTCAGCTGGGGCGCGACAGAGGTCAAGCCGCCGGTGCTGGCCGATGCGATTGTTGAAGTAACGGAAACCGGTAGCTCTCTGCGTGCCAACCGGCTGCGAATCATCGAGACGGTGCTCGAAAGCGAGACGCAACTGATCGCCAACTGCACCGCCTGGGCCGACCCCTGGAAGAAAGAAAAGATCGGCAACATCGCGATGATGCTGCAGGGCGCCATCGCTGCGCAGGGCCAGGTGGGTTTGATGATGAATGTGCGTTCAGCCGATCTGGCGGCTGTGCTGGCCGTGCTGCCTGCGTTGAACGCACCAACGATCTCAACGCTCAGCGACGCAGACTGGAAGGCTGTCAACACCATCCTTGATGAGCGTACCGTGCGCGATGTAATTCCCCGGCTGAAGGCGACGCACGCTACCGGCATCGTTGAATATCCGCTGAACAAGATCGTGCTGTGACGGCAGACGGAGCAATCACGATGAAAGTGCTTCGAACCTATGGCGCTTCCGCTCGCGCGGCCGAGCAACGCCTGCAGCAGATTGAACAGCGCTCCGGCGCGGCCGCTGCGCGGCTGCAGCCTGCCGTGCAGCGGATTCTGACCGCCGTGCAGCGCCAGGGCGACAGTGCGCTGCGCCGCTATGCCGCACGCTTTGACGGGCTCGAGAAAGATGCTGCCCTGGCTGTGTCGCGGCAGGAGATGGCCGAGGCGTGGGAGCAGACGCCGGCTGCGCTCCGGCGCGCCATGCAGACAGCAGCAAAGAACATCCGTCAGTTTGCGGAATGGCAGAAGCCGAAAGCCTGGTCGCGCACCGCGGCCGGACGCACCGTCGGGCAGTGCTGCATTCCTGTGGAATCCGTCGGCTGTTATGTGCCCGGCGGACGCTATCCGCTTCCTTCCACGCTGCTTATGACGGTGCAGCCGGCGCGCGTGGCCGGGGTGCCGCGCATCGTTGTTGTTTCACCGCGTCCGGCGCGCGAAACGCTGGCGGCCGCCCATCTGGCGGGCGTCGATGCGTTCTATCGCATTGGCGGTGCGCAGGCCGTTGCGGCACTAGCATACGGTACCGCTTCGATCCCGCGGGTTGAAAAGATCGTCGGTCCCGGTAATCTCTACGTCACCACCGCCAAACGTCTGGTTGCGTTTGATTGTGGCATTGACATGATGGCCGGCCCCACGGAGATTGCCGTGGCGAGCGAAACCGGTGATCCTGCATGGATCGCTGCCGATCTGGTTGCCCAGGCGGAACACGATCCGGAAGCGATGGCCATCCTGATCACCGCCAATGCCAGCCTGGCGCAGGCAACGGTGAAAGAGGTGCAGCGGCAGGCTGCGAAAAATGCGATTGCCCGCCAGGCCATCACGACGAACGGCATCGTGTTTCTCACGCGGAATCATGCGGAGACACTCGCTGTAACCAATCGCATTGCCGCTGAACATCTCACCATCGATGCTCGGAGCGATCTCCCGCACATTCGCAATGCCGGCTCTATCTTCATAGGAGCGACAACGCCGCAGAGCATGGGCGATTATGTCTCCGGGCCCAACCATGTGCTGCCAACCGGACGGGCTGCGCGCGTACGTGGTGGCCTGAGTGTGCATGATTTTCTGCGCATCGTCACCACACAGGAATATTCACCGCCCGGGCTGGCATTGTTTGGCGAAGCAGCTATGACGCTCGCCACGGCAGAGGGCCTGGTAGCCCACGCTGCAAGCGTATCCGTCCGGCTGGAACGCAGGAAAACAGGAGGCAAGCGATGAGCCGTCCAACACGGCCACAAGCCTTGCGGCCAAGAGCGGCCGTGGAGCACATGCATGAATATCATCCGCCGCTTGCCGGGCGTGATGGATTGCGACTGGACTTCAACGAGAACACGTTTGCTCCTTCGCCGCGAATTCAGGCCGTGTTGCAGCGTATCGCTGCTGCCAGCCTCACGCGATATCCAGAGCGCGAGCCAGTGGAGCAGATCGTTGCCCGCCACTTCAACCTGCAGCCGGAGGCCGTCTTGCTGACCAACGGCGTCGATGAGGCGCTGCATCTTGTCTGCGAGACGTATCTCGAGCCCGAGGATGAAGTCGTCGTCGTGACACCGACGTTTTCCATGTACCGGCTGTATGCCGAAGCAACCGGCGCGGGTGTTCGCTCTGTACAAGCAACGCCAGACCTGCAATTTCCTTATGACGGATTGAAGGCTGCGGTCACGTCAAAAACGCGGCTGATCATGCTGGCGTCTCCAAACAATCCGACCGGCGCAATCGCGGATTCCCATTTTCTTCTTAAATTCGCCGGGGACAATCCGCAGGCAGCTCTTCTTGTCGATGAAGCCTATATTCACTTTTCCGGCAGCAGCGTACTCGCGGAGACGGCGGGAGTTGAAAACCTCATCGTCGCTCGCACCTTTTCAAAAGCCTATGGCCTGGCTGGGCTGCGCATAGGAATGCTGGCGGCCCATCCGGAGGCGATGCGCTTTATTCGCAAGGTCAGCTCTCCCTATAACGTGAATACGGTTGCGCTGGAATGCCTGCCGGAAGCGCTTGCGGACGAGCCATACATCGATTGGTACGCAGATCAGGTGGCGAAAAGTCGCAAAACTGTGGAAATGCATTTGACCGCGATGGGCGTTCCCTATTGGCCGAGCCACGCAAACTTTGTCCTGATGCGCATCGGCCCGAAGCATCGCGAACTGGTAGAGGCAATGCGCAGACGCGGAGTTCTGGTGCGCGACCGCAGCAGCGATCCCGGCTGTGAAGGATGCGTTCGCATCACGCTGGGTACTGTCGAACATACAAGCGCAGGGCTGCAATCACTCGAGGCCTCGCTTAAGGAGATTGCATGGCAGCCAAACCACTAAAGCCACGCGCAGCAAAACTGGAACGCAACACGACGGAGACGCAAATCTCTCTGGCGCTCACGATTGAAGGAACAGGAAAATATGACGTCCGCACCGGCATCCGCTTTCTGGATCACATGCTGGAACTGTTTGCGCGTCATGGCGCATTTGACCTGCGGCTCCGCTGCAGCGGCGACCTGGACGTCGACCAGCACCACAGTGTGGAAGACATTGGCATCGCGCTGGGCGAGGCCTTTACGCAGGCGCTCGGCGATAAGCGTGGGATCTTGCGCGCCGGCTACTTCCTGATGCCAATGGATGAGACCTTGGCGGCTGCCGCCATTGACCTTAGTGGCCGCGCAGCCTACGTCATCGAACCGCAGCTTCGCGTGCGCCTTGTGGGTGATCTGCAGTCAGAATTGCTGGCGGACTTCTTTGAGGGGTTTGCGCGCGGCGCCCGAGCAAATGTTCACATCAAGGTGCTGTATGGCCGGTCGAACCACCATAAAGTCGAAGCAATGTTCAAAGCCTTCGCCCGGGCCCTGCGGTTTGCCTGTTCCCGCGATCTGCAACTGAAGTCGATGCTGCCCAGCACCAAGGGACTTTTGTAGGACGGAGCGAACTCGTGGCTGCATCAGTAACTGTCATTGACTATCAAGCTGGCAACATCACATCCGTCGCAAAGGCGCTGCGGGCCTGCGGCGCGGACGTCCGAATCACGTCGGACGCCAAGGATCTGCGGTCCGCGTCGCACATTGTGCTTCCCGGTGTTGGACATTTCTCTGCAACCGGGCAACTGTACGCCAGCGGCATGGCCAATGCGCTACGGGAGCGGGTCAGCGCCGGCATCCCATTCCTGGGAATCTGCGTGGGGCTGCAGTGGCTGTTTGAAGGCAGCACAGAGTCTCCGGAAACTTCAGGGCTCGGCGTGTTTGCCGGGCTGTGCGACCGGTTTCCCCCGACCGTGAAATCGCCGCACGTCGGCTGGAATTCTTTCGCGCGCCCGCGTGCATCACGGCTTCTCGGGAATCTTCCTGATCCATGTTTCGTGTATTTCACACATTCCTACAGCGCTCCCGTGGTGGAGGATGCAACCGCCGTAACCAGCTACGGCCACGACTTTACCGCAGCGGTAGAGCGTGACAACTGGATGGCGGTACAGTTTCATCCGGAAAAATCCGGTGAGACCGGCCTGCAGGTACTGCGCAATTTTCTGGAGGTACCGGGATGCTGACACGGCGCATTATCGCCTGCCTGGACGTGCACGGGGGCCGCGTGGTCAAAGGTGTGCAGTTTCTTGATCTCGTCGATGCGGGCGACCCGGCGGAACTCGCTATCCGCCACGCAGCCGGCGGTGCAGACGAAATCGTATTCCTCGACATCACCGCTACGCATCAGGAGCGCGGCATTCTGCTGGATAGCGTTCGCCGCGCCGCAGAGCGCATCTTTATCCCGCTCGCGGTCGGGGGTGGAATTCGCACGCTGGACGACGCCAAGCAGGTCTTTGACGCCGGCGCTGACAAGGTCAGCGTCAACTCTGCCGCACTCGCGCGGCCTGAACTCATCAGCGAAATTGGCGCGCGCTTTGGCTCGCAGGCCGTCGTAGTGGCCATCGATGCACGGCGCGGTGCCCTGCCAGCGGAGCAGGCGGAGGTGTTTGCGGGGGGGTGGCCGTCGCGCGACCGGCCGCAATGTTGTGGACTGGGCGCGCGAAGCCGAACAGCGCGGCGCCGGAGAGATTCTTCTTACATCCATGGACGCTGATGGTACGCGCGCCGGGTTCGATTGCCCGCTGACCGCTGCTGTGGCCGACACGGTGAGCATTCCCGTCATTGCATCCGGCGGCGGCGGCAGTGCGGAGCATTTTGCGGAGGTCTTTACCGCAGGCCGCGCAGACGCTGCACTCGCTGCCAGCATTTTTCATCGCGGACTCTACGATGCCCGTTCCCTGAAGCAGCAGCTTGCCGGGCAAGCGATTCCGGTGCGACTTCCCTGCTGAAAACAAGAAATCCACGGCACAATAGAAGCAGAGGTCCAAATGCTGATTCCTTCAATTGATCTGATGGGCGGCCGCATCGTTCAACTGGTGCAGGGAGAGCGCCCGGCTTTGGATTTCGACGATTTCGAATACTGGATCGACCGCTTCTCCGGCTACCCGCTGGTGCAGCTGATCGATCTGGACGCCGCCAAGCGAACGGGCGATAACCGCGCGCTCATCGCGCAAATCGTAAAGAGACTTCCCTGTCAGGTTGGTGGCGGCATTCGCTCTGTTGACGATGTGCTGGCGCTGCTGGGGGCGGGCGCTCTGCGGGTCATTCTGGGATCTTCGTTGTTCGGTAACTCCGACCGCGGTGAGTCACTGATCCGGCACAGTTTTGCAGCAGAGCTGTCGGCCCGCGTCGGCCTGGACCCGCTGGTTTTCAGCGTGGATGCAAAAGGTGGCCGCGTCGCCGTACGTGGATGGCAGGACCAGATATCCCTCGAACCGGCGCAGGCCATTCGCGAGCTGGACGCCTACTGCGGCGCCTTTCTGTATACGCATATTGACGGAGAAGGCATGATGGCCGGATTTCCCGTCGAGGTGGCCCGGACGCTGCGCCGCGAGACTACGCGGCAGCTGATCGTCGCGGGCGGAATCCGGTCGCAGGATGAGATTGACACGCTGGATGCACTGGGCGTCGATGCCGTTGCAGGTATGGCAATTTACACAGGCGCAATGCCTGCCTGATCAGCAGAAATTCAGACTTAAAAACAGGGCGGTGCCTCGTGGATTTCGAAAAGCTGAAGACATTTCTCGAAGTTTGCCAGTTAGGAAGTTTTTCCCGCGCCGCTGAAAAGCTTCGCGTGACGCAGCCAGCCATCTCCGCCCAGATCCGCTCCCTCGAAAAGGAGATGGGTGCGACGCTTTTCGACCGCAAATCGGGCAAGGTAAGCCCAACTGCCGCGGGCCGCGTCTTTGAACCGTTCGCCGAACATTGCCTGCAGTGCTACAGCCACATCCACATGACCATCGCCGATCTGCACCGCGCACCGCGGGGTGCAATTTCCATCAGTGCCAACGAGACAACCTGCCTGTATGTTTTTCCAGCCATTTTCGCGGAGTTTCGCAAGCAATGCCCAAAGGTTGGCATTGGAATTGTGCGCGCTGAGCGGGCCCGCACGCTCGAAGCGGTCCTCAAACGGCAGGTGGACTTTGGCGTCATCTCGCTGCCCTTGAAAGACAAGCGCCTTTCGATCACGCCGGTGCACAAGGACGAGCTCGTGCTCGCCGTGCAGCCGGACCATCCACTGGCGCAACGTGCCACGATTCGCGTGGAAGAGCTGGCGAAGTTTTCACTCCTGCTCCCCAAGCAGGGCCGGCAGCGCGAACAGCTGGAAGGTATTTTCCAGATGCACGACGTGCATCCTCGCCTGGCAATGGAGGTCGACTCCGGAGAGCTGCTGAAGCGGCTGATCGTTGCCGGTCTGGGCGCCGGCTTTCTGCCGCGCATTAACTTTGTGGATGAAGAGAAGGCCGGCAAGCTGGTGCCTGTTCGCCTGGAAGGGGTTCGGCTCGCCCGCGATCTGGCCCTGATCCATCATCGCGATCATGTTCTGACACGGGCAGCCCGCGAGTTTCTGGATATTGCTACTGCCTCCAATCGCTAGGACAAAGCGCAACGCCGGGAGCACACGCCATACGCTGTCAACCGGATCTACCCGCTTGTATACAACTTTCTTACGAACTCGTTATCCCGTTCTTATCTGCAAAGGCATGGAATTATCTCAAGGCGGTTGGCTCGGCTGGTGAGACATGATGAGCGTTTGTCATGTTTCGATTTGCCACTTCCGCAAGAGGTCATTTTCACGCTCTGGAGGAATTTCCATTGTTGAACAGATATTTGCGGTGCGCTTTCGCAACCCTGTTGCTCGTAAGCTTTTCCGCGGCGCGCGCGCAGCAACCGGCGGAATCTGCATCCCAAAAGCAGCCGGCGATCACTCCGGTAACTTTTCCGCCCACCTCCGGGCCACTGACTTTACCGCAGCCCCGGTCGTTCTCTCTGGGTTCGCTGGGCCACTGGTACCTTGGGGGCCTGGGCACGCTGATGGCAGCGGGTCAAAATCACGCAGATATCGGGGATGCAACGAGCCGCGTCGAGTTCAGCAACGCGTTCGGAATTCTGCAAAAGCCGGACGGTTGGCTGCAGTTCTATGTCCAGGCAGGCGCATATAACCTTCCCGCCGTCGGCACGCCGCTGTATTCGACCGCAACCGCAGTCTCCCGCCTCTATGGGCCGGTGCCGGTTGCCTATGTTGAGGTGGCACCTTCGCATGCGTTGAATATCCAGGCGGGAAAGTTGTTAACGCTGCTCGGTGGCGAATCGACATTTACATTTCAGAACTACAACATTGAGCGCGGTCTTCTGTGGAACCAGACAAATGCCGTCAACCGCGGCGTGCAGGTGAATTACACGCATCGCGCGCTCACAACGTCGCTGAGTTGGAACGATGGCTTCTATTCCAACCGCTGGAACTGGCTGACCGGACTGGCCAGCTACGCCGTTGACAGTAACAACACTCTTTCCGTCACGGCCGGGGGAAATATCGGGCGCACGGGATACTCCACCTTCGCAACGCCGGCATTCCAAAATAACAGCAGTATTTACGACATCATCTACGCCCGGAAAGCGGGTCGCTGGAGCTTTCAGCCCTATGTGCAATACACGCGGATCGCGCAGCTAACATCCATTGGCGCCGACCGTACAACCTACACGCTGGGCGCAGCCATGTTGCTGTCGCGCACCATTGCCAGGTACTGGTCTGTTGCCGCGCGGGGAGAGATCATCCACAACTCCGGCAACCACGGGGGCCCGTCGCTCGACTTGCTCTATGGCCCGGGCAGCAGCGCCGGTTCTATAACACTAACGCCCGCCTATCAGCGGAAGCATGGATACGCGCGGGGTGAATTTTCCTGGGTGGGCGCACGAAGCATAACTATCGGCGATGGGTTTGGGCCATTTGCCGGCAACTCCACACAGATTCGCGGCCTGGTTGAAGCCGGGATCATGTTTTAGCCGGGCGCGCTTATCGCGCACCCGCAAGAGCCAGCTCAGCATGGTCCGCACGCTGCGGCATTGCCAGATAGCGATCGATGGCGGCCGCAGCTTTTCTGCCCTCAGAGATTGCCCAAACAACCAGCGACTGCCCGCGCCGCAGATCGCCCGCCGCAAACACACCCGGGACTGAGCTCATAAAGTCTGCGCCGGCGGCAACGTTGCCCCGCGCATCCAGCGCGACGCCAAGCTGCTCCAGCAGACCGCTGCGCACTGGTCCGGCAAATCCCATGGCCAGCAGCACCAGGTCCGCGCGCATGACATACTCTGTCCCCGGCTCAGGTGCGAATTTCGGCGGCGGGCCGACCCGCACAGCATGCAGCTCGCGCACATTTCCTTCCGCATCCCCCGTAAAGCGTGTTGTGGCGACGCTCCAGTTGCGGTTGCCGCCCTCTTCGTGGGCACCCTCCGTGCGCAACTGCATGGGCCATAGCGGCCAGGGCGTCAGCGGTGAACGCTCCGCGGGAGGCACCGGCATAATCTCAAACTGCTCGACGGAGGCTGCCTTCTGGCGATGGCATGTACCCAGGCAGTCTGCACCCGTATCGCCGCCGCCGATGATGATTACGTGCTTTCCGGCGGCAGAAATCGCCATGGGCTCGGCCACTGTATCGCCTTCGCAGCGATGGTTCTGCTGGGGCAGAAACTCCATCGCATAGTGGATGCCCTTCAACTCGCGTCCGGGAACTGTCAGGTCGCGCGGCTGCTCCGCACCGCCCGCCAGCAGAATTGCATCATTCGTCTTACGAAGTTCCTCGACATCGACATTGCGGCCAACGTGCGCATTCGTTACGAATTCGACGCCCTCGGCCTGCATCTGTTCCAGCCGCCGATCGAGCACGGTCTTCTCCAGCTTAAAGTTGGGGATGCCATACCGCAGCAGTCCACCGATGCGGTCTGCCTTCTCGTAGACGCGCACTGCATGGCCGGCGCGGCGCAGCTGCTGGGCAGCGGCAAGGCCTGCCGGTCCGGAGCCGATGACCGCAACGCGCTTGCCGGTCAGCACGGCCGGCGGTTCCGGCTGTACCCAGCCCTCTTCAAACGCGTGCTCAACAATACTCTTCTCGATTTGCTTGATGGCCACGGGCGGCGCATTGATGCCGAGCACGCAGGCGGCCTCGCAAGGCGCCGGGCAGATGCGGCCCGTAAACTCCGGAAAATTATTGGTTGCATGCAGACGGCGGATCGCCTCTTTCCAGCGCCCGCGATACACCATGTCATTCCACTCTGGAATGATGTTGTTGACCGGGCAGCCGGAGTGGCAGAACGGAACGCCGCAGTCCATGCAGCGCGCCGCCTGCTCCTGCTGCTTCTCCTCAGGAAATGCGCGGTAGATTTCAAACCAGTCGTTCACGCGCTCCGTTACGGGACGCCGCTCAGGCAGCTCGCGTGAGAATTCCATAAATCCAGTGGGCTTAGCCATGCAGCACCTGCCGGGTCAACGAAGTTGGTGCCACATTATGAGCTGGCGGCATGGCAGCCGGGCGGCTGCGCAGCACGCGCCGGTATTCATGCGGAAACACCTTGACGAAACGTGAGAGACTCTCTCGCCAGTTGTCGAGAATCCAGCCGGCCCGCGGACTGCCGGTCAGGTCGCGATGCCGCGTGATGAGCGCCCGAAGCGTGAAGACATCCTGCGTCTCCGTCAGCGGCTCCAGATCCACCGACGCCTGGTTGCAGCGCTTCTGCACAAAGGATCCTCCCTCATCGAATACAAACGCGATGCCGCCGCTCATTCCGGCAGCAAAGTTGCGCCCGCAGGAGCCCAGCACGACCACGAGTCCCTTGGTCATGTATTCGCAGCAGTGGTCGCCGACGCCTTCAACGACCGCTGTGGCCCCGGAGTTGCGCACGGCAAATCGTTCGCCGGCCACTCCGCTCAAAAATGCTTCGCCGCTGGTTGCCCCATACAGTGCCACGTTGCCCAGCAACACGCTCTCTTCCGGCAGGAAACTGGAACCGCGCGGAGGATACATGACGATGCGGCCACCGGAGAGGCCCTTGCCGACGTAATCGTTCGCCTCGCCTTCCAGCGTGAGGGTGACGCCGTTTGGCAGAAACGCGCCAAAGCTCTGCCCGGCCGAGCCGGTAAAGCTGAAGCGAATCGTGTCATCCGGCAGCCCGGCGGCTCCATAGCTCTGCACCACTTCTCCGCCCAGCATCGCGCCCACCGTGCGGTGGATGTTACGCACTGGCAGCGATGCGGTCACGGTCTTGCCATGCTCCAGCGCTGGCCGCGCCAGCTTCAGCAATTCATGATCGAGCGCCTGTTCCAATCCGTGATCCTGGGCCTGCGTGCAGCGCCGGGCAACGCGCGCCGGCAGCTCCGGACTGTACAGAATGGACGACAGGTCGAGTCCGCTTGCCTTCCAGTGGTCGACTGCCGGCCGCGTATCGAGCATGTCCACACGGCCAACCATTTCATCGAAGGTACGGAAGCCCATCTTGGCCATATAGGCGCGCACCTGTTCCGCAATGAAGAACAGGAAGTTGATCACGTGCTCCGGCTGCCCCTGGAATCTGCGCCGCAGCTCCGGATCCTGCGTCGCAATGCCCACCGGACAGGTATTCAGGTGGCATTTGCGGATCATGATGCAGCCCATTGCAATCAGCGGCGTCGTCGCGAATCCAAACTCTTCCGCGCCCAGCAGCGCGGCAATCACCACGTCGCGGCCCGTCTGCAGTTTGCCGTCTGTCTGCACGCGGATACGGCTGCGCAGATCGTTCAGCAATAACACCTGCTGCGTCTCGGCCAGCCCCAGCTCCCAGGGCAGCCCCGCATGCTTGATGGAGCTAAGCGGCGAAGCTCCCGTGCCGCCGCTGTCGCCGCTAATCAGCACAACATCGGCGTGCGCCTTGGAAACTCCGGCGGCGACCGTACCCACGCCCACCTCCGCGACCAGCTTGACGGCGATGCGCGCACGAGGATTCACGTTCTTCAGGTCGTAGATGAGCTGCGCCAGATCCTCGATGGAATAGATGTCGTGGTGCGGCGGCGGAGAAATCAAACCGACACCCGGCGTGGAGTGCCGGATACGCGCAATATTTTCATCTACCTTGTGGCCCGGCAGCTGCCCGCCTTCGCCAGGCTTGGCCCCCTGCGCCATCTTGATCTGCAGCTCATCGGCGTTAACCAGATAGTGGGTGGTGACACCAAAGCGTCCGGAGGCCACCTGCTTGACGGCGCTCCGGCGGGAGTCGCCGTTTGCATCCGGGATGAACCGCGCCTCGTCTTCTCCGCCCTCGCCCGTATTGGATTTTCCGCCGATGCGATTCATGGCAATCGCCAGAGTTTCGTGGGCTTCCTGACTGATGGACCCAAACGACATGGCGCCGGTGGTGAAGCGCTTGACGATTTCGCGCGCTGGCTCAACCTCATCCACGGAGATGGGTTGTGCGGCTTCCTTGATATGCATCAGGCTGCGCAGCGTGCTCATGTTGCGATTCTGCGCATCGATCAACTGCGTATATTCTTCGAACGTCTTGGCGTCGCCACTTCGCACCGAGTGCTGCAGCTTGCTGATGGTCAGCGGGTTGAGCAGGTGATATTCGCCGTTCTCGCGATAGTGGTACACACCGCCCGTTGTCAGGTCAGGCTGCGACTCGCTCATCGGGGCAAAGGCATGCTCATGCTTCATCTGCGCTTCACGCGCCAGCACGCCCAGGCCCACGCCCTCTACACGCGATGCGACCCCTTTGAAGTAGGCCTCCATAAGATCGCGGTTGAGACCGACCGCCTCAAACACCTGCGCACCGCGATAGCTCTGCAGCGTGGAGATTCCCATCTTCGAGAAAGTTTTGAGCAATCCTTTATTGATCGCTTTAATGAAGTTCTTTACGGCCGCGTCCGGACTGACTCCAGCCGTCAGGTAGCCGCGGTGAGCCAGGTCGCGGATGGAATCCATCGCCAGATACGGATTGATAGCGCTGGCGCCAAAGCCGATCAGCAGCGCAAAATGCATCACCTCGCGCGGCTCGCCGGACTCCAGAATCAACGCCACCTGTGTGCGCGTCTCTTCGCGGACCAGCAGGTTGTGCACGGCGGCGAGCGCCAGCAGGCTCGGAATCGGCGCGTACTGCGCGTCCACGCCGCGATCGGAGAGGATCAGCAGCGTGTACCCGCTGCGAACGGCGAGGGAGGCGCGCTGGCAAAGCTCGTCGAGCGCACGCTTGAGGCCCTCTTCACCGTCCTGCGCGCGAAAGAGCGCCGGCAGCGTCGTCGCCAGCAAATCCCCGGTGGAAACACGGCGCAGCTTCTCCAGATCGCGGTTGGTCAGTAACGCGTGCGGCAGCTTGAGCGTGTGACAGTTCAGCGGTGTCTCTTCCAGAATATTGCGCTCGATGCCGATGAAGCTGGTCAGCGACATGACCATCTCCTCACGGATCGGATCGATGGGCGGATTGGTCACCTGCGCAAAGAGCTGACGGAAGTAGCTGAACAGCATCTGCGGCCGGTCCGACAGGCAGGCCAGCGGCGTATCCGTTCCCATGGAGCCGATCGGCTCTTCGCCACGGCTGGCCATCGGCTCCAGCACCATGGTGAGATCCTCTTCCGAGTAACCGAAGGCGCGCTGGCGGCGCAGCATCGTGCTGTGGTTGGAGCCGTGGACACGCGAGGGCTCCGGAAGCTGATCGAGGGTGATCTGATTGGCGCGCAGCCACTCCTCATACGGCTGGCGGCCGGCAAGCTCCTTCTTGATCTCTTTATCGGAGATGATCTGCTGGCGAACCGTATCCACCAGAAACATTTTTCCGGGCTGCAGCCGCCCCTTCTTGCGGACATTCGCTGCAGGAACATCCAGAACGCCAGCCTCAGAAGCCATCACGACAATGTCGTCCTTCGTGATGACATAGCGGCCGGGGCGCAGGCCATTGCGATCGAGCGTGGCGCCAATGACGCGTCCGTCTGTAAACGCGATGGCTGCCGGCCCATCCCACGGCTCCATCAAGGACGCGTGGTATTCGTAAAACGCCCGCTTCTCGGCTGCCATATGCGGATTGCCCGCCCACGCTTCCGGAATCAACATGGCCATGCAATGCGGCATGCTGCGGCCGGAATGAAACAGAAGCTCCAGCGCATTATCAAAGGCTGAGGAGTCACTATTGTCCGGCTCAATGACGGGGAAGATTTTCTTCAGGTCATCGCCAAACAGTGGCGACCGCAGCACAGACTGGCGGGCGTGCATCCAGTTCACGTTGCCGCGCAGCGTGTTGATCTCGCCGTTATGCGCAACATAGCGGAACGGATGCGCCAGGCGCCAGCTGGGAAATGTATTGGTTGAAAAGCGCTGATGCACCAGACAGATGGCGCTTACCGCGTCAGGATCGGAAAGCTCTCCGTAAAACCTGGCAATCTGGGGCGCCAGCAACAGTCCCTTGTAAACGATGGTCCGCGCCGATAGGGAGGGGATATAGAAGAAATGCTTGTCGTCGATATCGGAGGCTTCAACCTGCGCTTCCACGCGCTTGCGCACGACGTACAGCTTCCGCTCAAACGCATCCTCATCCATCCCGGCCGGCCGGCCGACAAAAATCTGCTGAATGTACGGTTGTGTGGCACGCGCCACACGGCCGATGGCATCCCCGTCGCAGGGCGTATCGCGCCAGCCGAGGACCGTCAGACCTTCTTCTTTAACGATTTTTTCGAAGATGCCTTCGCACTGCAGACGGGGCAATTTTTCGACAGGAAAAAACACCATTC
>JAJZCP010000010.1 GCA_021846065.1 Acidobacteriota bacterium | reverse complement strand
AGCCGCTTGGGAAGCAGTTCGCCGCGCTCATCGCCTCCGGCTCCAAGGTTGCCAGCTTTGCCGTTCTCATCGCCGTCACGGCGGCGCTTGCTCCAGCATGGGGATGGACTCTGACGCTGCTCTGGATGGCTGGCGCGTCCATCATCCTCGGCAATCTTGCCGCGCTGGTGCAGTCCAGCGTTCGCCGCATTCTGGCCTGCTCGGCCATTGCCCATGCCGGCTACATGCTGCTGGGCATCGCGGCCCACACGCTTGCGGGCGATCGAGCCGTGCTCACCTACGCGCTCACCTACGCGCTCACCACGGTGGGAGCCTTTGGCGTTGTGGCCATCGTGGAGCGCGATGCCGGCACCGATCGCCTGGATGCCTTTGCCGGCCTCAGCGTGCGCAGTCCGTTGCTGGCGGCCTCGCTGCTTGTCTTCCTGCTTTCGCTGGCGGGCATTCCACCGCTGGTCGGTTTCTGGGTCAAGTTCCAGATGTTTGCCGCTGTGCTGCGTGCGCCGCTTGCCGCAGGATGGGGACTGGGGATGGTGATTTTCGCCATCGCGGGCAGTGCGGTTTCACTCTACTACTACCTGCAGGTGCTCAAGCGCGCCTACGTGGCTCCGGCAACAGAGATGAGGACGCTGGAAGTCGCGCGCCTTGAGTTGCTCCTGCTCGTCGCGATTGCCGTTGCCGTCCTTGTGCTTGGAATCTTTCCCGGTGTGCTGATGCGCTGGCTGCCTACGCTCTGAGTCGCACGCCGGCAATCCGCCCTTTTGCGATTTCACGCGTGCGCCAGCGGAATCATCTCTGTGATGCCGCGCTGGCGCAGGTATGCTGCATCCATTGCGCGACTCTCCAGCACAATCGCCGGGTTCTTGCCGCTCCGCATCAGCCGCATCCAGGCCGTGGCAATCCGCCAGTCCGGGGGCCACGGCGTGCGGTTCAAACCGAACTCGGGAATGACCAGAGCGGTGCGGTTTTTTTCTTGCGGTGCGCGGCGTGCGCGGAATCCAGACGCCAGCGCGGCGAACTGCTTCCCAAGCGGCTTCGGATGGTTTTTCAGGTCCAGCAGGCCAAGGGTATATTCGTATCTGCTGAATCCGCCAATCGCCGGATCGATGTCGTGGGAGCACCACCAGGTGATGCCCCACAGATTGCTACGCCGGGCCAGATTTTCCACGGTCTGCTGCATGAAGTCAGGCTTTGCCGTCAGCGGCATCTCCACATCGCCCACGCCGATCTCTTCCACCCATACCGGCCGCGACGGATTCTGCTGATACGCTGTCGCCAGTTCCACTTCATAGACGGCCAGATGCCGGGTCTCATTCGAATCGGCGGCAAAGCGATCGAGGACTCCGTCGAAGTGGATGTAAGAGTGAATCGCAGTTGCTGTTCCCAGGTTGGCCAGCGCTGCGCGGGAAAAGCCAAAATCGGCAAACCAGTGGGAGTGGTCGGCGCCGTTCACGTGCAGGTGTCCTGGCGCCAGTGTGCTGCACAGCCCCAGCATCGCTTTTGCCCAGTGGTCGGCCTCGGTTGTGCTCGCGGCGTTTGCGCCGGTCATCAACACGCCCAGCTCGTTGCCGATATCGAAGCCAAGAAAACGACGATGCGCGCCAATCGACTCAGCGATCCTGCGAAAGAGCAGCTTTTCGGCAGTCACGACCTGCTGCGAACGGAAGATATTCCAATCCTCGTTTTCACGCGGCTGCTCCAGCGGAGCGCACCACGCCGGCAGAAACGACAAGCCGCTCATCCAGCCATTCAGCACGGTCACTTCCACGTCCAGCCCGCACTGGTCCGCCGCATCCAGCAGCCGATGCAGTGCTTCAATCGCCCGTTCATTCACAACATTGATGCCCGGCTCGAAGATCGGCCACAGGCACTGCGCGCGGATATGATCCATGCCCAACCCTGCGATGGCTTCCAGATCGTCCAGGACCGCCTGCTGATTCCAGTCCTGCCAGCAGTACCACCACAACCGTCGCGGCGTGTAATTCACGCCAAAACGAAGACGGTTGTTCGCTTCGTTCGATACAGCGTCAGCACGTGTCTGCATCGCCGCGCCGATGCAGACAGCCGTTGCTTCGCGCAGAAACTCACGCCGGTTTTTCATCCTTTTTCAATGCCTCAGGTTCACCGTCTCCGAGCGCTACTCTGGCCTTTGCAGCACTGTCGCTACTGATGCGCAGACCGGCCCGCCGATGTTGAAGGTGGCAGCCCTGCGCGCGTCGCTCACCTGCAACGCTGCGGGCACCCGGCCCAGCAACTGCCAGCTTGCCCATCCCACCATGGCAATTCCAGTTGCGCCCACCGGATGCCCTTTGGCAATCAATCCGCCGGAGGTATTCAGCGCGCAGGAGCCACCGACGGCAGCTTTCCCATCGGCCCAAAACGCTGCGCCGCGACCCGGCTGTGCCAATCCCAGAATCTCCGCCGCCAGCGCCGCCATCACCGTGAAGCAGTCGTGCACTTCCGCCGTCTGAATCTCCGCCGCCGTCACTCCGGCCATGGCATACGCCGTCTGCACGGCGCGATATGCGGCAGCAGGCTCCAGTACGTTCCGCTTCTCATGCTGCAGCGGATCGACCGCGCTGCCCCAGCCTGCAATGCGCACGCAATCCGCTGCGCGCAGCCCCAGCTTCGCCAGACCACTCTCAGTCGCCAGCAGCAGCGCCGCGTAGCCGTCTGTAATCTGTGAGCAGTCGAAAGTCTTCAGCGGCAATCCCTCCACCAGATAGCGGTTCGCCCCGGCAATTGTCACAGCCTGATCCAGCGTCAACTCCGTCGTCCTCATCTGCGCGAAGGGGTTCTGTCGCGCATGGGCATATTCGTTGACGGCTACAGACGCCAGTTCTCGCTCGCTCACACGCCAGGTCTGCATGTACCGCTGCATGATCTCGGCAAAGATATGCGGAAAGACAAAGACCTTTCCCGAACGCTCGTCCGGATCGGAAAAATAACCCAGGGCTTCGCCCACACGCTTGCCGTCTGCCTTGCCCAGATCGTCGCGCATCTTTTCAATGCCCACTGCGACGGCCGTCTCACCCATTCCGGCCTGCAATCGCGTGATGCAATTCAGAATCGCCTGTCCACCGGAAGCGCAGGCGTTCTCCACGCTTTCAATCGGCTTGGTCTCCATGCCTGGAACACCCGCCAGCAGGCCCGACAGCAGACCCTGCTGATGCAGAGAGAAGCTGCAAGCCGCAGCGATGGAAGCCGAGTCGATCATCGCCGCTTCCGTACGTGTCTCCGCGCAGACTCCGGCAACCGCCGCGGCCAGCATCTGCTCCTGGCTCATCGCCATCAGCTTGCCAAAAGGCGACTGAAAATAGCCTGCAATGTAGATCGCTTTCACTTCGCTGTTCCTTCCCGTCTGCGGCTGTTGTAGTCGCGCAGAACCTGTGCTTCGCGCGCTCGATATGGCTTGCCATCCGGATAGAAAACATCGTGAAACCAGACGGGAGGTTGCTCGATCACATAGGGCCGCTGCCAGGAGTCCCACGGCAGATTCGTCTGGCTCTTGCCGACGACCAGTCCCCAGTTGATCGCTCCCATCAGTTGCCTGCGCCACACCACCGGCAGAATCGTGTCAAAGGTGCTGCCCACGCTACGCGCCATATATTCCGTGCAGAGAATCGGTCGATGAAACTGCGTCAGTTCATCCACACGCTGCTCAAACTCCTCTGGCCAGCCGTAGTTGTGAAAGCTCAAAATATCGGATTCCGTCACCTGAATTCGTGCCACTGCGCTCATCTTCGCCAGGCTTGACCAGTCCCCCTGCCACACGCCGCTGGTCAACGGCTGCGATGGATTTGCCGACCGCGCCCAGGCAAAAACCTGCGGCAACAACTCCGCCACGCGCGCTACTTTGTTGGGCGGCTCCATCCAGTGATACTCCGGCCCATTCGTGTTGTCCGGCTCATTCCACATATCCCACGCCAGAATGCGGTCGTCCTGTGCAAACGCGCCGATCACGCCCTTCACATAGGTCTCCAGACGCGGTTGCTGCGCCGGGTCCATCAGCGCGCTTTTCCCCGGACTCTGCACCCATCCCGAGTTATGCACGCCGGGAATCGGTGGCCGTTGCGGCCCCAGCTTTGGATACGGATCCCAGCACGAATCGAAGAGCACAAACACTGGACGAATGTGGTGCTTCGCCGCAATCGCCAGGAATGTATTCATCCGCTGCTGCATCCCGTTTGCATCCTGCTGCCACAGCAGATCGTGCAGAAAGACGCGCATCGTCTTCATGCCAACACCTTCGGCGTAGCCCATTTCGCGGTCAATCGTTACCGGATCAAACGTCGCAGCCTGCCACATCTCCAGTTGATTGATCGCATCCGACGGAAGAAAATTTCCGCCCGTCAAAAGTGGTGGCTGCTTTGCCTGCCATGCCTGTGCTTCGGCTTCCGTCCAGCGCGCGCGCGCATGCGCCGCAACAGAAACGCAAAGCGCCAACGATGCCAGCAGGAAAGGGAAGCGAATAGACGCAAATCGTCGCATGGGATATTTCCTCGTGGAGGTTTTGTCGCTGGATTCGCGCGACTGCCGAGAATATCATACGGGCAGACGCCTGCCTCCGGAGTGCTACCTGCCGATGTCCATACAATCCGCAATTCGAATCGACGCACACCAGCACTTCTGGCGGTACACAACGCAGGAATTCGACTGGATCGACGATGCCCTGTCCGCGCTCCGGCGCGATTTTTTGCCCACCGATCTCGCGCCACTGCTGCAAGCCAACGCGATGGATGGCTGCATCGCCGTGCAGGCGCGCCAGTCCATCGAGGAGACGGATTGGCTGCTTGCCCTGGCGGACGCGACGCCGTGGATTGCAGGCGTTGTCGGATGGCTTCCGCTCGCTTCGCCGCAGATTGCGGCCCTGCTGGAGCGGTACGCTGCACATCCAAAACTCTGCGGGCTGCGCCATGTTCTTCAGGCTGAGCCGGACGCATTCTTTGAGGATGTGCAGTTCAATCACGGTTTGAGTTTGTTTCAGCCCACCGGCCTCGTCTATGACCTGCTTATCGTCGAGCGGCAGATGGAATCCGCGCTGCGCCTTGTCGATCGCCACTCCGAACAGAGCATCGTTCTGGACCATCTTGCAAAACCGCGCATCGCCGCTGGAGAGTTGCAACCCTGGGCCACGCATCTGCGGGAGCTTGCCGCGCGCAAACACATCTCCTGCAAGCTCTCAGGCATCGTCACCGAGGCCGTCCGGGACCGCTGGAAGATCGAAGATTTGCGTCCGTTCGTCGAAGTTGCGCTCGATGCCTTTGGCCCTGCGCGATTGCTCTTCGGCTCGGACTGGCCCGTCTGCACCGTGGCTGCAAGTTTTCCGCGCTGGTGCGAAACCGCTGAAGAACTCCTGCGGAACTGTACCGCAGCGGAGCGGGATGCGATCTTCGGCCTCAACGCGCAACGCATCTACAAACTCGCTCCGACCCGCTGCGAAAACGTCACTCCGCGCTGACAGAATTCACGAGTGTTCCCAGTCCATCAATCGTGATGCTCACGCGGTCGCCGCTGCGCAGCCAGCGTTTCGGCGTCCGGGCAAAACCCACGCCGCTCGGTGTTCCCGTTGAAATGATATCGCCCGGCAGCAGTGGCGTCAGCGATGAAATGTACGCAATCAACTCCGGAACGCTGAAGATCAGCTCGCGCGTGCTGGAGTCCTGCAACACTTCTCCGTTGATCTCCAGATGAATGCGCAGCGCATGCGGATCGGAAATCTCATCCTTGGTCACAATCGAAGGCCCTATCGGGCAAAATGTCGGCAGGCTCTTCGACAGCGACCACTGCGAGGTGGAGAACTGCACGTCACGCGCACTCACATCGTTCACAATCGTATACCCGTACACATGCTCCATCGCGTTGTCTGCACCGATGCGATAGCCGCCTTTACTGATCACCACGGCCAGCTCCGCTTCGTAGTCCGGCTCGCTGGTCTCGCGCGGCAGCACAATCGTCTCTTCCGGCCCGACGATGGAGGGAGTCATCTTGAAAAAGACAACCGGAAACTTCGGAATCTCCAGCCGGGATTCCAGCGCATGATCGCGATAGTTCAACCCGATGCAGAAGATGCGCGGAGGATTGCAGATCGGTGCATGCAGCCGAACTTCGCTCAAGGGAAATCGCGCCGCCACAGGAAGCGACGCATGTGGATGCTGAATAACATGTAGCGTGCTTTTATATTCGCTTGAAAGGTCGACAACTTCCTCGGAATCTTCCAGCAGATAACCCGGTTTCTGGATTCTTTCGCGCGTTGAAAATGTCACCAGCTTCATTGCATCCCCCGGTTGATTTCAGTTTGTTTTATGCTGCTGTCCATCCGCCATCGATGGTCATCAGCGACCCCGTGATGAAGCTTGCTTCCGGTGAAACCAGATAACGCACCATCGCGGCCACATCCTCCGGCGTTCCCAGCCGCCCGATCGGCTGACGCGCACGCAGTTCTTCGCGCACCTTTTCCTTTTCGTTTGCATGATATTTGTCCAGATATCCCTCCACAAACGGCGTCTCCACCGTCCCCGGACAAATGGCATTCACGCGCAGTTGGCGCGGATACTCCACGGCCAGTTGTCGCGTCATCGCCAGTACCGCGCCCTTGCTCGTGCAATACGCAAAGCGCTGTCGAATGCCGATCAACCCGGCCACCGATCCAATGTTCACAATGCTGCCCTTGCGTTCGCTGGCCAGCAGCAGCGGAAGCATCGCCCGCGTCACCAGATAAACCGAGCGCACGTTCACATTCATCAGTCGGTCAAAATCTTCCGCTTCGGTTGTTTCCACCGAACCGACGTGTCCAATCCCTGCGTTGTTCACCAGCACGTCCAGCCGCTCGATCTTCGCGGCTACCGCGCCAATCGAAGCTGCGTCCGTCACGTCCATCCGCACCGCATGCGCCTGCAAGCCGCGCGTTGTCAGCCCGGCGGCCAGTTTTTCCGCAGCCTGCAACTGGATATCTGCAATCCAGACCTGCGCTCCGGCACGCGCAAGTTCGCAGACGGTAGCTTCACCGATGCCGCTTGCGCCGCCCGTCACCAGCGCGGAGCATCCATCCACTCGAAACGCCTCTCTCGGCTCCATCGTCACTTTCCGTCATCCTTCCGTGGCATCGTTGCTCAGCAAATCGATGTAGTACGTTTCATTGGATGCGCAATATTTCTCTCCCGGATGCTTATCTCCCGGATGCTTCTTTCCTGGATGCTTCGATCGATTCCAGTTGCTTGGTGGCCGACGCTGCCTCAATCCTCGGCTTCAAACGCCTCGGTGCGCAGCTCGCCGTCGCGCTGTGCAATCAGCTTCTGCACGCGTCCTTCGGCGGCGTCCAGTTCCTGACGGCATGCTGTGGAGAGTTGTACTCCCTGTTCGAACAACCGCACCGATTCTTCCAGCGTCAGTTCGCCCTGTTCCAGTTTCTGCACGATCGTTTCCAGCTTGTGCAGTGCGTCTTCAAACTTGGCCATCGTCGTTCTTCTTTCTGCCTTGCGCTTCTTGTCATTGTCCCGCTGCGGAGGCGTTCTGCCGTGGCAACACGGACTCCAGAATCTCGGCTGCCAGTGTGTAGCGGCCAAACGGCGCGCTCACCTGCACGCCCTGCACCATCGGTCGCGCCTCGGCCAACATCTCCTGCGCAATGCAAATCCCTTCTGCGCGCGCCGCTTCCGGAGTCTCGGCCTGCGCCATGCGCAGCATTACCGCCTCCGGCATGGAAACACGCAGATCGTTGCGCATGAACTCGGCATTCCGCAGGCTGGTCAGCGGCCAGATGCCGGCAATCACGGGAATCCGGAACGACTCAATCCGTTTCAGAAATCGCTCCAGCAAACGCATGTCAAAGACCGGCTGCGTAATTGCGTACTCCGCGCCTGCATCCACCTTCCAGGCAAATCGCCGCAGCTCCTGCTCAATGTCGGGAACGCCGGGATTGGCAGCGACGCCAATGGTGAAGTTGGTTGAGCCGCCAATCGCGTTGGAACCAATGTCCAGGCCATGATTCAGCCGCCGCACGATATTCACCAGGCCGATTGCATCCACATCGAAGACCGCCGTCGCATCCGGATAGTTACCCAGCTTCGGTGGATCGCCTGTCAGACACAGGATGTTTTTCAGCTTCAGTGAAGAGGCGCCCAGCAGATCGGACTGAATGCTCAGGATATTGCGGTCGCGGCACGTATAGTGCAGCACGGTTTCCATGCCCGTCTGTTGCTGAATCTGAATGCACAGGCTCTGCGCGCTCATCCTTGCCGACGCGCGCGGCGAATCCGGCACATTGATCGCATGCACGCCCAGCGCGGTCAGCAGCTTTGCGCCTTCCAGCTCTTTTGCGGAGTCGATTCCACGTGGCGGCACAATCTCCACCATGGTCACGAACTTTCCTTCCGCAATCAGCCTGCCCACGGTCGAGCGCTGCGCCAGTGGCAATGGCGGCGTCTCCGCGCTGATCTCAGCCTGGGTCGGCTCGGTCAGCGCAATGTGGGTCTGCGCGTCCAGCGCCCGCAGCGCGGACTTCATTGCGCGGATATGGTTTGGCGTCGTTCCGCAGCAGCCGCCCACAAACTGCGTTCCAGCCTTCACCACTTTGCGCGCAAAACTCGCCATATACTCCGGCGAGCACAGATAGATGTTGCGACCCTCCACCGCGCGCGGCATCCCCGCATTGGGCATGGCCATCAGCGGCAGGTGTGTCGCTTTGCGCATCGCCTCCACCGCCGTCAGCACAGTCGCCGGTCCGGTCGAGCAGTTGCATCCCACTGCATCCGCTCCGGCTTCGGTCAGCGTCGCCGCCGCCTGCTCCGGCGTCGTTCCATCCAGGCATCGGCCATCTTCATCCACCGTCATCATCACGGCCACCGGCAACTCCGGCGCAATCGTCTTTGCCGCCAGCAGCGCTTCGCGCGCTTCGTTCACCGCCGGCATCGTCTCCACAATCAGCAGATCGACACCGGCGCTCACCAGCGCACTGATTTGTTCTTCAAATGCTGCACGCGCCTCCGAGAGCGCAATCTTGCCCAGTGGTTCCAGGCGCACGCCCAGCGGTCCAATTGCGCCAGCCACCCACGCTTCGCCTGCCTGCTTTTCCTTGAAGTGAGCAACCGCTTCGCGCGCAATGCGAACTCCGGCTGCATTGATCTCCGCCACCTTGTCGCTCAGCCCGTGCCGTTCCAGCCGAAACCGATTGGCGCCAAAGGTATTCGTCTCCAGCAACTCGGCTCCGCTTTGCAGATATTCTTCGTGAATGGCAAGAATCAGCGAAGGGTCGGAAAGATTCAGCTCGTCATAGCAGCGATGGATAAAAACGCCACGGCCATAGAGTACAGTTCCCATCGCTCCGTCGCACAGCACCGGTCGATCCTGGAACAGCTTCGTCAAAAGGGAGGGTTGCTTCGAGTCGGGCACAATACTTACGATGCTAACGCGTTTTGCAGGCTCGTGGGACTCCGCGGGCAGGTTCCGGCAAACACGTTTCCGCCTCGACACCACGCGGCATCCACCCATTTTTCCGCGTAATTCCCGCCCGCCTGCTTCCCAACCGGAACTGTTTCCCGTCGAACTGAGGTGTACAGCCCGGGGCCTTGCGTAAGAGCGTATTCGCCGAAGGGGGCATCATGGCAATCTTTGTGCGCAGCAGCTTCCATCTCGCTCCTGCTGAAACCTCGATATCCCGGCACCCCGGTTTGCTATACTTGGCCAGTCAGCTCGATTTGAATGAGGTAGAGGATTTTGAAGAAAAGGGGTCTCGCTCTCTGCGCCCTCGCGGCTCTGTTGACCGCAGGTGTGCTTTCGGGCTGTGGTAACAACTTCTATTTCGCTGGCCGTGTTCTGCCGCCCAGCGGAATCGCCAATCGTGTTCTCATCGCGATTCAGAATCCAAGCGCCTTCAGCAAGGGCGCGCTGGAGATCGTCGATGCCTACTACGATATTCGCCAAAGCTACAATGACCGCATCCCCGGTTTCAGCATTGCCGGTTATTCCGGTTCCGAGCCGAGCACGATTCAGAACATGCCGGAAGAGCAGCTTGGCGCGGTCTACGGTTCCGGCGACGGCTCCTTCACGCTGGTGAATTATCAGAAAGAAAACAACGGCGGAGCCATCGCCAGCTTCGGCACTTTATCCTCCAGCATCTTTGTCACGCGCAGCCAGACCTATGTTTTTGCTGCCGATCTCCAGGCACATTTTCTCAATGTCGTCGATAAGATCGGCGGCAAGGCTTACAGCCTCGGCTTACCCGGTGTCTACCGCGTCTCCACGAATCCGGGCGGCTCGATTGCCCTCGCTTTCGTTCAAAACTCCAACTACGCCTATTACCCGCGCAAGTTACAGGGCTTTGAGACCACCGCCTACAGCGGCGGGCCGTCCACCTGGCCACCGAATGCCGTCGATTGCGAGCCGATGAACGCTCCAGGCATGTGTCTTTTCCAGGTAGCCGACAGCAGTCATCATCCAATCCAGTTTGACCGCCCCATCAAGGCTCTGTGGAGTGCAGATGGCAGCACGGCCTACATCCTGAACTGCGGTCCGGAGTGTGGCGGCAACCAGTCTTCCGTTGAACTGCTTCCCACCGCGCCGCTCATCATCCAGAGCGGACAGCAGTCCGGCTCCATTCCCACGTCTCCCACCACCATCGTCACGCCCGGCGGCGCCAGCAATGGACTGGTTGACAGCAATACGCTGTATGTCTATGGGCAGCAGCCTCAGCCAGACGGACTTTTTTCCGGCTTCCTGACACCCATCGATCTCACCAGCAACACCGCAAGCAACGCGGTTGGTGTCAGCGATGCCGCGCCCGGTCAGCCCACCAAAATGGTTCTCGGCGACGACAACACGCTCTGGCTTGGTGGAGTGCGTTGCGAACAGGGTGAGCGTTACGCCAAGGGTGAGTCGTATGGCTGCCTGACCATGTACAACACGGCCACCAACTCCGTCACCATGCTGGAGCCGTTCCAGGGCGATCTTACCGGCATTGCAGCGATCCTGACGTTGCACAAGGTTTACGTCTCCGAGGGTGGACAGGTGTATATCTTCTCGACGACCAATGGCTCGGCCATCAACAACTTTTACGTCACCGTCACCGGCACAGCCTATGACGTGGCGTACATGGACGCCACCACGGACGCCGACAACACCGATTACTGATTTCGCTCGCGGATTTCTGTTTATGGATCAGCCCGGCACAGCGACGCCTCTCGATGTGCTCGCCATCGCCGCCCATCGGGATGACGTCGAGCAGACCTGCGGCGGAACCCTGCTGCGCATGGCCGACCGTCATCTCCGCACCGGCATTCTCGATCTCACACGCGGCGAATCCGGAACGCGCGGAACCGCCGAGGAGCGAGCCGCCGAAGCCGCTGAAGCCGCCTCCATTCTGCGCGTCGTGCATCGCGAAGCGCTTGATTTCCCCGACGGCGCGATTGCCAATTCGCTGGAAAATCGCATCGCCATCGCGCACGTCCTGCGTCGCTTGCGTCCGCGCGTCGTCATTCTTCCTTACGGACAGGCGCGTCATCCGGACCACGCCATCTGCGCTTCGCTTGGTTATGAAGCCTGCTTCCTCGCCGGTCTCGCCAACTTCTCCTCTGGCGACCTCGGACCGGACGCGCCTCATCGCCCCTTCAAGATCGTCTATGCCAGCCTGTACGCCGACGTGCGTCCCAGCTTCATCGTCGACATCACGCCCTACATGGAGACACGGCTTCAGGCGCTGATGGCCTATCGATCGCAATACTCCAGCCAACGGCAGGGAAGTGGACTCTTCGTTCCGGAGCAGGAGATTCGCGAGCGCCTCCTGGCCGAGGCGCGCCACTACGGCCTGCTCGGCGGCGTCCGTTACGGCGAACCCTTTGTGCAGCGCGAGGTGGGCCTCGTCGATGACCTCACGCTGATTCCTGTCCAGTCCATCTGAGTTCTCAATCTGTCTGCCGCTGGAGCGTCTGGGGATGTCTACCGCTTCCATTTCGGAAATCCACTCGCCTCACGCGGCGACCTGGCTGCTGATCATGACGGCCACCATCCAGCCATCGCCGCGGGCTGGGGTTCTTCGCGCCGATCCTGCGCTGCGCCTGGCGGACTATCAGCGCGCGCTGCGCTTCTGGCTTGGCCAAACACATCCCTGCGCCGCACGGATTCTGTTTCTGGAAAACTCCGGCTCCGACCTCTCGTCCTTGCAGGCAATTGCCCAGCATGAAAATCCCGCTCGCAAGCTGGTTGAATTTCTTTCCATTCCTGCCAGTCCCATTCCGGAGGGTTTCAACTACGGCTACTCAGAGATGGAGCTGCTCGACGCCGGTCTTGATCGCTCGGAGTTGCGCCGCGACACCACGCACATCATCAAGACCACCGGTCGCCTCATCTTTCCCGCTCTTGGCCACGCGCTCGATCTGCTGCCCGCCGCGCCGGAGCTGCTCATCGATTGTCGCCGCTTTCCCTGGCCGCGTCGCGGAGCGGACGCGCGCGTCCAGATCTTTGCCTGCTCTCACGCCTATTACCAGAGCCACCTGCGTGGAACGCACCGCGCAATGAACACCACCGATCTTCGCCTGCTGGAGCAGCTTCTTTACTCTCGCGTCATCCCCACGCTGGGCCAGCCCGGCGTCTTCCTGCGCTTTCCCTGCAATATCGATCCCGTCGGCTACTCCGGCTTCAAGGCGCGCAGTTACCAGACCGTCGGCCAGCGGTTCGATCAGGCGATCCGCGCGCTTCTGCGCCACATCGCTCCATTCTGCTGGTATTGACCGCTTTTTCTGCTCTGGTTCCCGTCTTTTCGCAATGCGGCAAAAGACTTCCCGGTTTCCTTGACGGTCTCGATGCAGGAACCAATAATGCAGATGTGGCTTGAATGTTGCTTTCCGGGAATTTCTTCAGGCCGTTCACTCGAATCTTTCAGGAGCATTACCCATGGCCACCGCCGCACGCCCTGATGCAAGCCAGACTTCCAACCCAGTCGGTCGTGGGGTCGAACCCCTCCGCGCTGGAAAAGGGAACTCATTTCTGCTGCGCAAGCTGCATTCGCTCTCCGGCATCGTGCCCATCGGCGCGTTTCTCATTGAGCATCTGCTTTCCAACTTTGAAGCGCTCAAAGGACCGCTTGCCTACGCCGAACAGGTCAAGTTTCTGAACAGCCTGCCACTCGTGCGCTTTCTTGAGGTGGGTTTGATCTTCATTCCGCTTGCTTATCACGCGCTCTATGGCGTTTACATCGCAATGCGCGGCAAGGCCAATGTCATCTACTACCCCTGGTCCGGCAATTGGATGTACATGATGCAGCGCTGGACTGGCTATATCGCCTTCGTTTACATCATCCAGCATGTCGTTCGCCAGCGCTTCATGGGCGTCAGCCTGCCGGAGCATCCCGGCGCGGCCTTCCACAAAGTTCAGATGGAGTTGTCCAATCCCTGGATGCTTGCCGTTTACGTCATCGCCATGATCGCCGTCTGCTGGCACTTCTCTTACGGCATCTGGCTCTTCGCGGCCAAGTGGGGCATCACGCCCGGAGCCAATGCGCGCCGTCGCTTCGGTTACCTCTGCGCCGTGCTCGGCGTCGTGCTTGCCGTCATGGGACTGGCCAGCATCTACGCTTTCGTTGGGCCAAACTACAAAAATGCTCCAGCCGATGTGATGCCGGCACAAACCATGCTGTACGCGCCATCCTCGCCGGGTGCATCCTTGTCATAGATCGGTGTTGGCTCCGGCGCGTCAGTTCGGGCGTGTCCAATGGATATGCGCGCAGTGAAAGCGGTCTTCAAACTGGTACGGGTAACTGGTACGAAAGGACAGGAATCAATCTCATGGCGGCACCCAAAATCATCGTAGTTGGCGGTGGGCTGGCCGGTCTGGCAGCGGTCATCAAGATCGCTGAAGCAGGCGGCAATGTCGATCTTTTCTCCATCGTTCCCGTCAAGCGTTCTCACTCGGTCTGCGCGCAGGGCGGCATCAACGCAGCCAAGGATCTGAAGGGAGAAGGCGACACCACATGGAAGCACTTTGACGACACGATCTACGGTGGCGATTTTCTTGCCAACCAGACGCCCGTCAAGGCCATGTGTGAGGCTGCGCCGGCAATCATCGATCTGCTGGATCGCATGGGAGTGCCGTTCAACCGCACGCCAGAGGGTCTTCTTGACTTCCGCCGCTTCGGCGGCACGCTCTACCAGCGGACAGCCTTTGCCGGAGCAACCACGGGGCAGCAGTTGCTCTACGCGCTCGATGAACAGGTCCGCCGTCATGAGTCGGAAGGCAAGGTGAAGAAGTACGAAGGGTGGGAGTTCCTCTCTGCCGTTCTCGATAGCAATGGCGTGGCGCGCGGCATCTGTGCGATGAACCTGCGCACGATGGAGGTGACGACCTTCGCTGCGGATGCGATCATCATCGCAACCGGCGGCATCGGCGCCATCTTCGGCAAGAGCACGAACTCGGTCGTCTGCACTGGATCCGCGCAAGCGGCTCTCTATCAGCAAGGTGCGTACTACGCCAACGGTGAGTTCATTCAGGTGCATCCGACGGCGATCCCCGGCGAGGATAAGCTGCGGCTGATGTCAGAGTCGGCGCGCGGCGAAGGCGGACGCGTCTGGGTGCCGCGTACGGTTGGCGACAAGCGCGCAGCCAAGGCGATTCCTGAGACCGAGCGCTGGTACTTCCTGGAAGAGTGGTATCCGAAGTACGGCAATCTTGTTCCACGCGATGTGGCCACGCGGGCCATTCACAAGGTGGTCTATGAGCATGGTCTGGGCATCGACGGCCAGCCCATGGTTTACCTTGACCTCACCCACATCGACCGGGCAACGCTCAACCGCAAGCTGGAAGGAATCCTCGAAATCTACCAGAAGTTTGTCGGCGACGATCCACGCGAAGTCCCGATGAAAATCTTCCCCGGCATGCACTACACCATGGGTGGTCTCTGGGTCGATTTCAACCAGATGACCAACATCCCCGGCGTCTTTGCCGCCGGCGAGGCAGAGTATCAGTATCATGGCGCGAACCGGCTTGGCGCCAATTCGCTGATGAGCTGCATCTATGGCGGCTTCCAGGCCGGTCCAAACGCGATCGCCTATGCCAAGGCGCTGAAAGCTGCCCCGGGAGACGGTGGTCACGCACAGGAACTGGCCCGGCAGAACGATTTGAACCGGCAACTGGTGTCGTCAAGCGGCAAGGAAAATCCCTTCCGCATCTGGCGTGAGCTGGGCGAAACCATGACGAAGAACGTGACCGTCATCCGCCACAACAAGAACATTCAGCAAGCGGATGAAAAGAT
>JAJZCP010000217.1 GCA_021846065.1 Acidobacteriota bacterium | reverse complement strand
CATGCAGTGGATTTCATAGTGCGGGACTCGCTTCCCGGATGCAGTACGTTTGCGGCCGCCCCAACTGGAGCGGCTTCCAAAATCCTAGGAGCATGATGCCGAACGATCCGCACGCCAGCTCACCCGGCGACACATATATCGCCGAGGGACATCAGCTTCCACCGCCGCATGAGCGCCCCCACCGTTCGCCGATTGTCAACGCGATCATCTGGCTGGTGATTCTGCTTGGGTTTGGGCTGCTGTTCTGGGTCATTCTGCGGCAACATCCGCAGACCAAACCAGCCGCGGCTGGCCCGAACGGCGCCGGGGGAACCGTTGCCGTCACGGCGACGACCGTCTATCGCGGGGACATCGGTGTCCACCTGGATTCGATCGGCACAGTCACGCCGGTCTATACGGATGCCATCACCTCCCAGATTACGGGGCTTGTGAACCAGGTGCTGTATCACGAGGGCCAGCTCGTCCGCCGCGGCCAGCTTCTGATCCAGATCGATCCGCGGCCCTACCAGGCGCTGCTGGTAGAATCCCAGGGATCACTGCAGCGCGATGAGAACCTGCTGGCGCAGGCCAGAATGGACGCCCAGCGCTATGAAGATGCGTGGAAGCGCAATGCCATCGCCCGCCAGGTAGTGGAAGACCAGCAGAAGCTGGTGTTGCAGCTGGAAGGTACGGTCAAACTGGATCAGGGCACCGTTGCCTATAACCAGGTGCAGTTGAGCTATTGCAGCCTGTTCGCTCCCATCTCCGGCCGCGTGGGCCTGCGGCTGATTGATCCCGGTAACGTCGTGCAGGCGAACAGCACCAACCCGCTTGTTGTCATCACGCAGCTGCAGCCCATCACAGTCGTCTTTACGATTCCGGAAGACAGCGTCGCTACCGTGGAACAGGAGATGCACAAAGGCCACCCACTGCATGTCGAAGCTCTGGACCGCTCCAACCAAAGCTCGCTTGACTCCGGAACTCTCGAAACCACGGACAATCAGATCGACACGACGACCGGAACACTCAAGCTGCGCGCAATCTTCGCAAACCGGAAGAACACTCTGTTTCCCAACCTGTTTGTGAACGCGCGGCTGCTGGTAAAGACGCTGCACAATATGACGCTGATGGCCAATGACGCTATTCAACAGAATGGCGACACGTCCTTTGTCTATGTAATCCGCAACGGCGTAGCACACCAGCAAAACGTAAAAATCGGCGTGACCGACAACGGCATTACCGTGGTGGACGGCCTGAATCCCGGCGACGTGGTCGCCGACAGCAGCTTTGAAAAGCTGCAGGATGGCGCCAGAGTTCGCGTCGTTCCGCACCGCAGCCTGCGTCCGGCGAGCAACCCGGAGGCCAACGCGCCGTGAACCCGTCACGGCCATTCATCCTGCGGCCCGTCGCCACATCGCTGCTGATGGCCGCAATCCTGCTGGTGGGGTTTGTTGCTTTCACGCAGTTGCCCATCTCTGCCCTGCCCCAGGTGGACTATCCGACGATCCAGGTGGTCACGTTCTATCCGGGCGCCAGTCCGGACGTGATGGCGACCACGGTGACTGCGCCGCTCGAACGCCAGTTCGGCCAGATGCAGGGGCTGAGTCAGATGACCTCCACCAGCTCCGGTGGAACATCGGTCGTCGTGCTGCAGTTTGATCTCAATCTCGGCATCGACATTGCGGAAGAAGAAGTGCAGTCCGCGATCAACGCCGCGCAGACGTTTCTGCCCTCTGACCTGCCTGCACCGCCCATCTACAACAAGACCAACCCTGCCGATGCTCCCGTGCTGACGCTGGCCATCACCTCCAGCTCTGTCCCGCTGCCACAGGTGGAGGACATGGTGGACACGCGGCTGGCGCCGAAGATTTCGCAGCTGAGCGGCGTTGGTCTGGTCAGCATCAGCGGCGGGCAGAAGCCCGCGGTCCGTATCCAGGCCAATCCGGCGGCGCTGTCTTCCTATGGCATCGATATGGAGGCGCTGCGCACGGCCCTCACCGCGGCCAGCGTGAATGCGGCCAAAGGCAACTTCGACGGGCCAAGCAAGGATTACCAGATTGACGCGAATGACCAGCTGGTGACCGCCGGCGACTATAAGGACATCGTTGTCGCCTACCGGAATAACGCTCCTGTATTTCTTTCCGACGTCGCCACAGTGATGAACGGCGTTGAGGATGCCCATCAGGCGGCCTGGATGAACGAGACCCCCGCTGTCATCCTGAACGTCCAGCGCCAGCCCGGCGCGAATACCATCACCGTCGTGCGCAGCATTCAAAAGCTGCTGCCACAGCTCAGCGCGTCGCTGCCTGCCAGCATCCGCATCACGACGCTCACGGATCTCACAACCAGCATTCATGCGTCGGTGAACGATGTCGAATTTGAGCTGATCCTGACCATCGTTCTCGTCGTCCTGGTGATCTTTCTTTTTCTGCGCAGCCTGTCCGCCACCATCATCCCAAGCGTTGCGGTGCCGCTGTCCATCGTCGGCACGTTTGCGGCCATGTACGCGCTTGGCTACAGTCTCGACAACCTTTCGCTGATGGCGCTCACCATCTCCACCGGCTTCGTCGTCGATGACGCGATCGTGATGATTGAGAACATCTCGCGCTATATCGAAGAAGGTATGCCGCCAATGCAGGCGGCTCTGGTGGGCGCGGAGCAGATCGGTTTCACCATTCTCTCGCTGACGGTTTCGCTGATTGCCGTGCTGATTCCGCTGCTGTTTATGGGAGGAGTGGTCGGGCGGCTGTTCCGGGAGTTTGCCGTCACCCTGGCCGTCACCATCATCATCTCCGCGGTCGTCTCGCTGACGCTGACGCCCATGATGTCCTCCCGCATCCTCAAGCACACGCCGGAGTCGCAGCAGGGCCGCTTCTATCGCGCGTCGGAGCGCATCTTTGAGCGGATGATCGCCTTCTACGGCCGCACCCTGCGTTTTGTGCTGCGCTACCAGACGGCCACGCTGCTGATTGCGGTCGGGACCTTCGTCTTGACGATTCTGCTGTATATCGCGATTCCCAAAGAATTTTTCCCGGTGCAGGATACCGGCGTCATCCAGGGGATTTCGCAGGCGCCCGAGAGCGTCTCCTTTGCCTCCATGAAACAGAAGCAGCAGGCGCTGGCACGGGAGATTCTCAAAGACCCCGCCGTCGAAAGCCTGTCCTCTTTCATCGGGGCCGACGGCATCAACACCACGCTGAACAGCGGCCGCATCGCCATCAATCTGAAGCCGCTCTCCGACAGGCACATCAGCGCGCAGGCCGTCATCTGGCGGCTGAACAAGCGGCTGGCGCACATCGGCGGCATCCGGCTCTACATGCAGCCGGTGCAGAACATTACGGTCGATGACCGCGTGAGCCGGACACAATACCAGTACACGCTGGAGGATCCGAACAGTGAGGAGCTGAACCGGTGGACGAATCGCTTTGTGGCCCGGTTACGGCAACTGCCGCAGCTGGAGGACGTCGCTACCGACCAGCAGACCAATGGCCTCGCCGTCAGCCTGGCGATCGATCGCGTCACC
>JAJZCP010000216.1 GCA_021846065.1 Acidobacteriota bacterium | reverse complement strand
ATTTTTTGGCGTGGGATATTTTCGTCCAGGGCCGGGCACGTGGGGTTCCGCAGCGGCCTTGCTGTTGTGGTTGGCGGCGGCGCACTGGCTGCCGCTTTCACAAATGGAGTTGAGCGTAGCCGCACTATTGGCGGCCACGTTGGCGACGGGGATTGGCATTCCTGCGGCGAGTATTGTTTCGCGCGAGGCGGGCACGGATGATCCCAGCTTCGTGGTGCTGGATGAAGTTGCGGGACAGTGGATTGCACTGGCCGCAGCGGCTCCACGCTGGCCGTTGTGGCTGGCGGCATTCGTGCTCTTTCGCGCCTTCGATATTGTGAAGCCGCCACCGGCGCGGCAACTGGATCGCATCCCCGGCGGCTTTGGCATCATGATGGATGACGTGGCCGCTGGAGTTTACGCGATGCTGGCGGTTGCGCTGCTGCGCCATTGGATATAGGTCTGGCGAGCCTGACCGTCCAGGCAACGCCCACGTCTCAAATGCGAGACGTGGGGCACCCACGGTTTCCATTCCAATCAAGCCAGAAGCGGCTTGATTGGGGCATTTGGCATTCATCCACCAACTGCTGCGCTACCCTCGCTTCCGCCAAACTGATTCAAGCCCGTTTCAATTTGCCACTTGCCGGGTGCCCCATGTCTCGCTTTTGAGACATGGGACGATATGAGAAGGTGCCGCAGCGTAGTACCACTGCTAAGCTGATACACAGAGGGATCTCCGATGGCTCTATTACAGCGCAAGGTCGCCAGCGCCCCACACATTACCTCCATCGCCCCGACGGCGGCATTGCCCGGCGGAGAGTTGGAGCTGCGCGGCACGCATCTAACTCCCGAAGGCATGCAGCAGCCAGCGGTGAAGATTGGGGATGCGAACGCAGTGATTGCGATGAGCCAGCCAGAGCGTGTGGTGGTGCGCGTGCCGGATGGCGCGCTACCGGGCAGCGTCCAATTGCAGGTGCAGGACAAAGCCAGCAACAAGCTGCCCGTTGCGATTGGTGTTCTGGCTGCGGAGAATGTGCACGCAGTCAGCAATCCTGCGGCAGATGCGGACGGCAACATTTATGTAACGCTTTCCGGTTCGCGCGGACAGGAAACTCCCGTCTCCGTTTTTCAGATTGATGCACAAAATCAGATTCGCCCGTTTGTCACTGGAATTTTGAATGCGACAGGATTGGCGCTGGATGGCGAGGGCAATCTGTATGTCTCCTCGCGGCAAGAGGGCGTTGTGTATCGTGTAACGCCGAGTGGCGCGCGCTCGATTTTTGCCGAAGGCATGGGCGTGGCCACGGGATTGGCCTTTGACGCTGATAGCAATCTTTACGTGGGCGACCGCAGCGGAACCATTTTTAAGATTGCGCCGGATCGACAGATCTTCGTCTTCGCAACTTTGGAGCCAAGCGTGGCGGCTTATCACTTGGCCTTCAATGCTGCGGGCGTGTTGTTCGTCAGTGGGCCAACCACATCCAGCAACGAGTGCATTCACGCTATCGACCGCGATGGCGCAATCACCGAATATTTCCGCGGACTCGGACGCCCGCAAGGACTGGCCTGCGACGTGGATGGAAATTTGTACGTCGCGGCATCGCTCGAAGGTCGGCGCGGCATTGTGCGCATTACGCCAGAGAAGCAGGCGGAACTGGTCGTCTCCGGCTCCGGCTTGGTGGGCCTGGCATTTTTGCCAGAGGCGGGCGCGGTGCTGGCGACGCAGACATCCATTTATCATATGGATTGGAACGTGCGTGGATACAGGCCCTTTGTCACCTAGCGGCCTGCGGCGGCGAAGGCACGTTGCGGAGAATGCAAGCGAATGCTGAGTGAAATCATCGCCGTGGGATCAGAATTGCTGACCCCGTATCGGCAGGACACCAATTCCCTTTTCATCACAGAACAATTGAATGCGCTGGGCGTGCAGGTGATCTTTAAGACCATCGTGGGCGACCGCAGACCGCACTTGGCGCAGGCCGTGCGCTATGCGCTGGAGCGCACCGACATCGTGATCGTGATGGGCGGCCTTGGCCCAACGGAAGATGATCGTACGCGCGAATCCGTGGCCTCGACGCTCGGCGTGCGCGTCCAGCGCGATACGGATCTGCTGACGGCGCTCTACAAACGCTACGCCGAGCGACGCATCACGATGCCCGACAACAACGCCAAACAGGCGGACGTGATCGATGGCGCGGAGATTTTGCCGAACGCGCGCGGCACCGCTCCGGGCCAGTGGCTGGATGTTGTGTTTGGCGACCATCGCAAGCTGCTGATGCTGTTGCCCGGACCGCCTGCGGAATTGAAGCCGATGTTCACGGAACAGTGTCTGCCACGACTACGCGGAATTCTTCCAGAGCGGCACATGGCGCATCGCATATTGCGAATGGCCATGCTGCCAGAGTCACAAGTGGATGCGCGCTTGGCTCCGATCTACACGCGTTACACAGATGTGGAGACGACGATTCTGGCCCATGCGGCGGAGATTCAACTGCATCTGCACTGCTCCAAACCCACGCAGGCCGCAGCAGAAGCACGCGTGAACGAGTTGGCGGGCAAGATTGAAGAGGAGATGGACGATCAGATTTTCTCGGCGCAGAATGAATCGCTGGAGCAGATCGTTCTGTACTCGCTGGAGATGCGCGGCGCGACTTTGGCCGTTGCGGAGAGTTGCACCGGTGGATTGTTGGCCGAGCGATTGACGCGCGTCAGCGGCAGTTCGCGCTCGTTTGTTGGCGGAGCAGTGGTGTACGCGAACGAATTGAAAACGGAGTTCGCCGATGTGCCGGAAGAGATGATCGAAGACCACGGTGCGGTGAGCGCGCAGGTGGCCGAAGCACTCGCCGCTGGCATTCGTCGCAAAACGCAAAGCACCTTTGGTGTGGGCATCACGGGCATCGCAGGACCGATGGGCGGCAGTGAAGAAAAACCCGTGGGCTTGGTTTACGTGGCTCTGGCCGATGGACAGCAGACCGAGGTGATCGAGAAGCGCTTCTCTGGCGACCGCGAGCGCGTCCGCTGGTGGGCCACGCAACAGGCGCTGGAAATGATCCGGCACAGATTGATGTAACGCATTTGGTTGGAATCACACAGAATAATTCCCAGACCCGTACAATCGCACTAGACTCTAAAGACAGAATATGACAATGGCATTTGTGTTGGCAGCCGCGGCTGCGTACCTTCTCGGATCCATTCCCTTCGGCTACCTGCTGGTGCTGGCCGTGCGGAAGCAGGACATTCGATCGAGTGGCAGCGGCAACATTGGCGCGACGAATGTGTTGCGCTCGGGTGCGCGCGGGCTGGGAATTTTGACGCTGCTGCTGGACGCGGGAAAAGGCTATGCCGCCGTGGTGCTGGTGCGCGCGTTTGCGACACGTCACGTTGGCGCAGGCCCGTTGGTGGCGGAGTTGGCGGCCATTGCAGCGACGTATGCAGTTGTGGGCCATGTGTATCCAGTGTGGCTGCGCGGCAAAGGCGGCAAGGGTGTAGCCACGGCACTGGGCGTCTTCATGGCGCTGGCTCCGATGAGCGCGCTATGCGCGACAGC
>JAJZCP010000215.1 GCA_021846065.1 Acidobacteriota bacterium | reverse complement strand
CTTGACGCCGTGGCGCGCCTGTCGCCGATCACTGAAGACCACCTCATGCAGTGAGGGCGTCGCGTAGGGCAGATCGTAAACATCTTCCAGATGCTTGCGCACGTAGTTCGCATTCAACACTGCGTCCTCCGTGGTCTGGCGCAGGCCGTCCGGCCCGTTGGCCAGGATGTAGGCCAGTGCGCGCACGAACATGCCAAAGTTTCCATAGAAGGCGCGCACGCGGCCCACACTTTGCGGGCGATTGTATTCCAGACGCAACGCGCCGTTGGCATTTTCCACGACGACAGGAATCGGCAAAAAAGGCTCTAGAATTTTCTTGCAGACGACTGGCCCCGACCCCGGACCGCCCCCACCATGCGGCGTGGAAAATGTTTTGTGCAGATTCAGGTGCATCACATCCACGCCAAAATCACCGGGGCGCGTTTTGCCGACCAGCGCATTCATGTTCGCGCCGTCCATGTAGAGCAGCGCTCCCTTGGCGTGCAGAATATCGGCGATCTTGTGAATCTCACTTTCAAATACGCCGATGGTCGATGGATTCGTCAGCATCAGCGCAGCGGTGTCGCTACAAACAGCGCGCTCCAGTTGCGTCACATCCACCATGCCGTTTGCATTCGACTTCAGATTCTCCACCTGATAGCCGCAAATGGCCGCCGTGGCCGGGTTGGTGCCGTGCGCGGAGTCGGGAATCAAAATCTTCTTGCGCGCGTCGCCTTTGGACTCATGATGCGCGCGGATCAGCAGAATGCCGGTGAACTCGCCATGCGCGCCCGCCGCGGGTTGCAGCGTAATGGCGTCCATGCCGGTGATCTCCGTCAGGCAACGCTGCAACGTAAACAGAATGCGCAGCGCGCCCTGCGCGAGCGATTCCGGCTGGTAGGGATGCGCCTCGGCCAGACCCTCCATGCGCGCCACGGCCTCATTCACGCGCGGGTTGTACTTCATCGTGCAACTGCCCAGCGGATACATGCCCAGATCAATCGCGTAATTCCAAGTTGAGAGCCGCGTGAAGTGGCGGATGATCTCAATCTCGCTCACCTCAGGCAGCGCCGCAGACTCCGTGCGCAGGCTGGCGCCCAGCAGACGCGCAGCATCCACCGGCGGCACATCCAACTCCGCCATGCGATAGGCCTTTTTGCCCGGCGAGGACTTCTCAAAAATCAGCCCTTCATTCTGGCTGACGTGCTGCGTCACCTTACGCGGCGTGCCGCGAAAGGGAGCGTGGTTCGCAGCGGAGGTCGCATCGTTCATCGGCTCTTCCTCTCCTGGCTTCATCACGCACCCACCAACGCGCGCACTTCCTGTTGCGCCAGCGCCTGCGCTGCGGCGTCAATCTCAGCGCGCGTGTTCATCTCGGTCGCGCACCAAAGTGTGGCGTTGCCCAACTCCGGGTACCAGCGATTCAGCGCAAGGCCGCCAATCATCTTCTGCTGCAACAGCCGGGCCTGCATCGCTTCCGGCGTCTCTTGCGATTGCAGAACAAATTCGTTGAAGCGCGGTGCGCCGCCAAAGAGCAGCGAGCAGCCCGGCGCGGCGGAGAGCGCCTGCGCAGCGTATTGCGCCTTGGCTAAATTCTGCTCCGCCAACTCGCGCAATCCCTCTTTGCCGTAGACGGTCATATAAATGCAGGCCATCAGCGCCACCAGTGCTTGATTCGTGCAGATGTTGGAGGTCGCCTTTTCGCGGCGAATATGCTGCTCGCGCGTGGAGAGCGTGAGCACAAATCCGCGCTGGCCATTTTTATCCGTCGTGGCTCCGGCCAAGCGTCCCGGCATCTGGCGCAGAAATTTTTCCTTGCAGGCGATCACGCCGCAGTACGGCCCGCCATAGCTGGGAGCCACGCCAAAGGACTGCGCCTCCAGCGCCACAATATCGGCCTCCGTCGGCGGGCGCACGATACCCAACGAGAGCGCCTCCGCGATGGAGACGATCAACAGCGCGCCCTTGGCGTGTGCCAACTCCGCCAGCGCGGCCACGTCTTCAATGCAGCCAAAAAAATTCGGCGACTGGATCAACACGCACGCCGTTTCGTCCGTAATCGCGGCTTCGAGAGCCGCGCGATCGATGCGGCCATCCTCGCCATAACCAATCAACTGCTTGCGCAGGCCCTGATGCTGCGCATAGGTCGCCATCACCTCGCGGTATTCTGGATGCACCGTCTTGGCCACCAGCACATGCTCGCGCCCGGTGACGCGCACGGCCATCATCACCGCCTCCGCCGCTCCGGTCGATCCGTCGTACATGGAGGCGTTGGCAATCTCCATGCCCGTCAACTCGCAGATCATTGTTTGAAATTCAAAGATCGCCTGCAGCGTACCCTGCGTAATTTCAGCCTGATAGGGCGTGTAGCTGGTGAGAAATTCTCCGCGCTGCACCATCGCATCAATCACCACTGGGCGATAGTGCCGGTAGACGCCCGCGCCCAGAAAACTGGCATAGCCGTTGGCGTTCTGCTCCGCGGCGGCGCGAAAGTGCGCCAGAATTTCCTGCTCGCTGAGCGCGCGCGGCAGTTGTAGATCGCCCTCCAAGCGGTACTCGGCGGGAATCGTGGCGAAAAGTTCGTCAATGGATCGCGCACCGATGGCTTGCAACATGGCAAGCCGGTCTGCGGCGGATTTGGGCAGGTAGCGCATCTGGATTCCCTAATTTCCCCATCCCATGTACCAGAAAATTCCGATGGGTTGCGGTGTTTAGACATGTCTAAAGAAGCCGGAAAGATCGCAAAATGCAACGGTATGCTTTTCGCAGATCCGATTCAGTCTAAATTCGGATGATCATCCGCTGCTATCTGATTTATTGCAGGAATATAAATACGCGTTCCAGACTGCCCCGGCGACGAGCAGTAATAACGCCGTTATGTACCCATACTGATAATTCACTTGAACCATATCACCCGCTTGCTGTTGAACTTGGCCATTAAGATGGAGACGCATAACGAACAAGGAGACAGCGCCAGCGCCCCCACTGATCGCTGCGGATTTAGCTAATTTTGTTCCAAGCAAACTCAGTCCTACACCGGCTACCGCACACAATCCAGCCAAAAGAGCAAATGGGTCGGCACTTATCTCTTGTTTTTTCGAGGAGAACAATTGCCGAGATTGTGAGGGCGTACTTCCTGTTGCGAGCTGTTTTCCGGTGAAGATAGCGGCCTGCGCGCCACCGCACGATAATGTGACAAAGGGAAGGAAAAAGCACAGCATACTCCCTGTAAAAATCAAAATTGAAGCGGTTGACCTGCGATTTTTCATTCTTTCTCCCCCATCCGGAATGCGAACAATGAAGCCATAATTAGTGCGCGGTCTCTTCGGCGATGAAGGCTTCGTACTGCGCAGCCGTCAGCAGGCCGTTTACCTCTGCTGGATTCGACAACTGCACGCGAATCATCCAACTCTCATGCGGCGCGCTGTTGATCTTCTCCGGCGAACTGTTCAGTTCCTCGTTGGCCGCAGTCACCGTGCCGCTCACGGGCGCGTACAAATCCGAGACGGCCTTCACGGACTCGACGCTGCCAAAGCTCTGCCGCGTACAA
>JAJZCP010000214.1 GCA_021846065.1 Acidobacteriota bacterium | reverse complement strand
GTTCACGGCTTCTTCTACTTCTATTTCATCAATGAACACGTCTTGCGCTTCCTCGGAAAGCGCTATCCGCACGATTACAACAAGCTGCCGGGGTATCTGTTCTGGAGCCTGCATCTGGTCTGGCTGTTTCCGTGGAGCCTCTTCTGGCCGGCGACGATTCTCGCAGCCTGGCGAAGGAATCGGGCCGACCGCTGGAGCGGCTGGAAGCAAAGGCTGACGCTGGATTTCAGCGCCCGCTCCCGCGTGCTGCTTGGCTGCTATGCGGCCTTCATTCTGATCTTCTTTTCCATATCGACGAACCAGGAGTATTACACCTTCCCTGCGTATCTCCCGCTCATTCTGCTGACCGCCGCAGCGCTCGCCCGGCTGGAATGGCAGGACATTGCAAATCGCGCAGACCGCCTCGCGATCCGCTGGCTCACAGTTGGCAACGCGCTGTTCATGGCGGTGGGTCTCGTGTCCGCCGCGCTGCTCGGCTACGGGCTGTGGAGTTCGCGCCATCTCCCGTTCGTTCCCGACATTGGCGAACTGCTCGCCCATCGCGACGTGGGTGGCTACTCGCTGTCGATGTCGCACTTCTTTGATCTCACGGGCCCGTCATTTGCCGCGCTGCGTCTGCCGGCGATTCTGGCCGCCATCACGCTGCTGCTGGGCCCGTCCACTGCGTTATGGCTACGCGCGCGACGCCAGCATCTGCGCGCCACGTTTACCACGGCAATGACGGCCGCAATGTTTCTGGTGGCCGCGCACATTGCCTACGTGCGCTTCGCTCCCATGCTTTCTTCCCGCAGCATCGCCAATACGATCAATCGCATTGCCGGCCCGCAGGATGTTCTGATGCTCTACGGCGATCAATCCTACGGATCTTCGGTGATCTTCTATACGCGGCGCCAGGCATATCTTGTCGACGGGCGCAGCAGCTCCATGATCTGGGGATCGTATTATCCGGATGCGCCAAAGATCTTTCTAACCGACCGGCAACTGCTGGAGATGTGGGGCAAAGGGCCGCGCAAATTTCTGTTCGTCCCGCCGGATTACTCCGAACACGTTGACGCGCTGCTGCATGGACGCTTCTGGCTGGTGCAGGAGCTGTCGGGAAAGCAACTGCTCACTGACCGACCGCTGCCAGCACCGCATCCGTAGAGCCAGCCGCTGCAGGTTCGCGAACCAGCAGCACGGCCGTTTTGTCCCGGTAATGTACCGCCCAGCCTGGCGTGTGCAGCAGCAGATAGGTCAACGGCGCGCTGGCTGGAAAGAGCACGGCCGAGACATCATATTTGCGGAAAACAGCAAACGTATTCCGCAGGTGCACGGCATACAGATAGTCGCGCAGCACGCCATGATGCTCGAAGACATCGACGCGGGAGTCGATGAACACCGGCAGGGCCGGATCGTGAAGGATCAGGTAGCCACCCCACTCATACGCAGTGAACAGGTGGCCGACCGGCGGATGTTCGCGAAGATAGTTAATCGCGGCGACGGGGTCCTGCTGCTTCGACGCGGCCTGCAGCCGGTGGCGCGAAGGGTATGCCACAGCCATTGAGAGCAGCAGCGCGACAAGAATGATCCCGTTCAGCAGCGGCCTTTTGCGGCGCCACCCGTCGTCGGCGGCGGGAATCTGATCCGCCAGCATAGGCAACAGAAGAATGGCTGCGAGAAACAAAAAGCGCGAATAGGTCAACCCGGCGTAAAGCCCAATCAGCAGCCATCCAGCTTCGTGCAGCCGCCAGCGGCGGGCACGGACCCACTGACTCACGATTCCCAGCGCAAGCAACAAAAGCACGATCTTGCCGCGAGGCGTGTGAAAGTCGAGGCTTTGCCACTCCTGCACGCTGGCGATATTTAGTTTTTGACGAAAGGCCAGATCAAAGGGATACACCACCAGCCGCCAGCCATAGGGGTTGGCGAAGAGCGCGGCAGCGGAGAGCAGAAATACCACGCCGAGTGTCCGCCGTTGCTCCGGCTGCCAGGGTTCGGCCTCGATGCATCCCCAGCGCCCGGCAACAAGTCCACTCCCGCAAAAGACCACCAACAGCACTAGCCCGATCAGCCACGATCCGTGAAGGTTGATCCAGAGGGCGAACAGTGGAGGCAGCAGCCACAGCACGCGCGTCCCACCCACCCGGCACGACCGGAAATGCTCCAGGATCGCAAGCTCCGCCACCAGGCAAAGCCAGCCGAAGAGCAGCGTCCGCGGACCGAACGAGACACTGGCCAGGAACAGCGCCGTGTAGGTGACCGCGAAGGCGGAGCGCAGATCGTGGGTGCGCTGCCAGCCCAGGCCGAAGATGCCGAGCATGACGCCGATGATCGACAGCCACTCCACGAGAAACACGCCCTGATCGCCCCAGGTGCGCCAGCCTGCGTAGAACGCAAGCTCCGCCAGCCACTCCGGGTCAACCCACGGCTTGCCCGCAACCGTGTAGGAATAAATATCTTTGTGCAGGAAACTATGGGTCTGCACCAGCCAGGCGGCGTTCTGCAGGTGCCAGCCAATATCCGGATCGACAATGCTTTTGGGCAACATCCAGAGAGTGACCGCTGCCAGTGCGGCGCCCAGCACAGCCCAGAATGGGACATTGAAACGGGCTCGTGACCCCATGCGGGTCGAGGAGCCGACGGGAATTTTGATGACGCTGGTAACCATCGGCGTCGATACTCCATCTCGCTGAGCGATAAATCGAATTCGTTGCTGAGAAGGTATCGGCAGAAACTGCCGATAGATGCAGCAATGCGAACGGTTTTTCCCAGACGGAAAGGCCCCCGGAAAGCTGCACGGAGCTGGGGCTGCGAAGACGGCCAGAGCCTGATCGAGACGGCAGTGTTTCTTCCGCTGCTGATTCTGCTCATCGCCTATGCCATCGACTTTGGCTACTTCTTTTTCGTAGCGGTGAACCTGGCAACGGCCACGCGGGGAGCTGCGGAGTACTCCGTGCAAGGCTACAACGCGCCGGGCCAGACGAGTTTGCCGCCCGCCGGTCCCATGTCGAACTCGGCCTCGATCGCCGGCCTGGCCTCTGCCGACCTCGCAGGTCTGGCGTCCTATGCAACGGCCACATCAGTGCAGGTCTGTACGAAGCAGATCGGCGTCACCAGCAATGGAGTGGCGGAGTGCACGGCGTATGGCAGCTCTGGAGGCAGTTACACGCCGAGCCGTGACCCGGAGGCGCCGACCTTTGTTCTGCAGCGGGTCGACGTTACGTATACGGTTCAGCCGCCCATTCCGCTGCACTTTTTTTCTATGCCGCTCCTTCCGGCGCTGAACTTCCACCGGCAGGTATCCATGCGGGCACTGGACTGATGGCGAGGCTGACATCGTGATCCGAAAAATCTTCTCCTCCAGAAGTCTTCGGCGCATCCGTCACGACGATGGCTCCATGCTGCTGGAGACCGCGCTCTGCATGCTTGCGATTGTTCCAGCGGTGCTGTGGATGCTGGAGCTCTCCATGCTCATCTACACCTGGAACATTCTGAGTAATGCGGCGCGGCAAGGCGTGCGGTATGCGGAGGTTCATGGCGCAGACAGCAGC
>JAJZCP010000213.1 GCA_021846065.1 Acidobacteriota bacterium | reverse complement strand
CTGATTTTTTCTCGCCGCGACGCGCCAGATCCGCCAGTGCAGCCCGCAGATGCAGCACGGCCGAGGCGTGAATCTGCGAGACACGCGACTCCACCACGCCCAGTGCCAGGCCAATCTCGCGCATCGTCATCTCCTCGTAGTAGTAGAGCGTCATGACCAGACGCTCCCGCTCCGGAAGCTCCGTGATCGCCTCCGTCAAGCGCTCCTGCATCTCGCCGCGTAAGCAATGAAAGAGCGGATCGTCATCGATGCGGCCAGGAATGTAGGCTAGCTCCTCTTCGCCAGAGTCCTCGTTGCGCTCAAGGTGCAGCGTGCCAATCTCCAGCCCCTTCAGCTCACCCAGCAGTTGCTGATAGACATCCAGTTCCACGCCCAGTTCACGCGCCACCTCGGCCTCGGACGGCGCTCGCCCCAGATTGGCCGTCAAAGTCCGAATCGCCTCTTCGACGGCTCGCCCCTTGCGCCGCAGTTCGCGCGGACTCCAGTCCAGCGTGCGCAAGCTGTCGAGAATCGCACCGCGCACGCGAAACTGCGCATAGCTGCGAAACTGTACTTTTTTGTTGGGATCGAATTTGGAGAAAGCATCCATCAACCCGACGACTCCGGCCGAGACCAGATCCTCCATCTCGACGTGTTGTGGCAGTCGCTCATGAATGCGTCGCGCAAGAAAGCGCACCATCGGCAGATGCTCGAGCAGGAGCCGCTCCTGCTCCGTGGTAAACTCGCCCGACCCCGCGCGATACCCGCCCACACCCAAGCCCAGCGTCTTTGGATCGAGCGCTTCCAGCTCTGAATCTGCGATCTCTGTCTCCGCCAATTGCTTTCCCACGAACTCCGCTGCTGCGAATGCCGCTTTCGGCAAGCCAGACTCCGGCAACTGCTCTTCTGCATGGGAATCCGCCCATGTGGCTACGCGTTGCGTCTTCGTTCCACGCAAACTCGCCCGTCGGCTCCGTTCCGATGCTTCACCCACGGGTTGGTGGCCCATCTCAACCTCTTCCCTGCCCTGCGTCTGGCTCTCTTTCGTCCTGGACATCGCGCTCCCTCAGTGATTCCCGGTTTTCCTGCTTTTGAAATTCCACCCATTCGTCCATTGAGCTTCGATCCGTATCGGTGTCTTCGCGCCCAGCTTCCATCCATCTCTCCCCTGCGACCTGGAACAGATTTCGCCCGGGTGAATCTCCGCTCATCAACGCTCGTCACTACGCTCGCCACTACTTGTCACCTGTGATTGCCCATCCATCCTCTTGAACAGTCCTGAACCCTCTTCCACCCTCGCCAATTTGATCGTTGATGCCCGCGAACGCGCATCAACTCAATGTGCCCACGGCGCGCAAACGGATCTCCGGCGGAATGTCGCTCGCCGCCACCACTGCAACGCGTGGCGCCCATGGCTCCATCCACCGCTTGACGTAATAGCGAGCCGGACTCGGACACAGAAGCACGGGGAGTGCCGTCGCAGGCGCGGAACCGATAAGCTGCCTCAAAGAATCGCCCAGACGACGGATGACGGGAACGCCACTGCGCCCGGAGGCCATGAGTCCAGGCGCCATCAACTGACGCTGTCCGGCCTCCTGTGCCACGGTGCTCAGCACCTCTTCTTCGAGCGAAGCATCCATCAGGATCACGGCGAGCTGCCCGTCGGCATCAAGCAGCGGCTGGATCATGCGTCGTCCCAGCGCGTGCCGAGCCGCCTCCACCAGCGCCACCACGCTTTTGTTTTGCGGCGCGTATTCCAGAATCGCCTCCAGGATCGTGCCCAGATCGCGGATCGAGACACGCTCGCGCAGAAGTTGCTCCAGCACTTTCTGCACCTCGCCGAGCGTGAGCAGCTTCGGCACCAGCTCTTCCATCAGCTTGGGATGAGAGTCGTTCAGGCTGTCCAGCAGCCGCTTGGTCTCGGCGCGACTCAGCAGCTCAAAGGCATGCTGCCGCATCATTTCGCCCAGATGTGTCGTCACCACGGTGACCGGATCGACGACTGCATACCCGGCGGCAATCGCCTGATCTTCCAATCCCGGAGCAATCCACAACGCGGGTACGCCAAAGGCCGGCTCGCGTGTCTCGCGACCAGGCAAAGTGCCGCGCGTGGTCTCGGTGGTCACGGCCAGCAGTTGCGTTCCCTCTGTCTGCCAACGGCCAATCTCCATGCCGCGAAGCGAGAAGAGATACTCGCGCGGACGCAGGCGCAGATTGTCCGAGATATGCACGGGGGGAATCAGGAATCCAAGCTCCTGCGTCAGTTGCCGTCGCAGGGTGCGTACTCGATTCAGCAGTTGCCCACCCTGCTTCTCGTCGACCAGCGGAATCAACTGGAAGCCAATCTCCAGCGTCAGCTCTTCCATGCGAAGCAGCGCCGTCATCTCCTGCACGGCCGCCGGCTGCGCCGCTGCTCCCGGTGCACTGGCTACAGCGCCTTCACCCTGCGCGACAGTCGAGCTTTCCGTGCTTCGCATCAGCCGGGCGATCACCACCAGCCCCAGCGCCACCAGCAGAAAGGTCAACTTGGGCAGTCCGGGAATCAGACACAACGCGGCGCAGACTCCGGCCGCAATATACAAAGTGGCTGGCCGTTCAAAAAGTTGCGAACGCAGTTCACCGGAGAGCGTGTTTGCGCCGCTGGTGCGCGTCAGCGTGATGCCGCCGGCGACTGAAACCAGCAGCGAAGGGATCATCGTCACCAGCCCGTCACCCACCGTCAGCACGGTATAGGTACGCACCGCCTCGCTCAAGGCAACGCCCTGCTGCAACGTTCCGATCAAAAGTCCGGCAATAATGTTGATCGAGGTAATCAAAATGGTCGCCATCGAGTCCCGCTGATTGAAGCGCGCCGCGCCATCCATCGCGCCATAGAACTCGGCTTCGCGGGCGATCGCCTGACGGCGACGGCGCGCCTCCTGCTCGTTAATGAGGCCCGCATTCATATCCGCGTCGATGGCCATCTGCTTGCCCGGCAGCGCATCCAGCGTGAAGCGTGCCGTGACCTCAGCGGTACGCACTGCGCCATGGGAGACGACGAGAAACTGAATCGCAATCAAAGCCAGGAAAAGCACAAAACCGACGACATAGTTGCCGCCAACCACAAACTGTCCGAAGGCTTCAATCACGCTGCCTGCCGCCCCGGTTCCCTCGGAGCCGTGCAGCAGAATGCGGCGACTGGAGGCGATATTCAGTGCCAGTCGAAAGAGCGTGAGCAACAGCAGCAGTGTGGGAAAAACACTCAACTCGACCGCTCGCCGAACCTGGACCGCTGTCAGAAAGACCAGCATCGAGGCCGCCATGGAAATGGCCAGCAGCAGGTCCAGCGCAGCCGCCGGCAGCGGTACCAGCATGACGAAGATGACGCTGATCGCGCCGATCGGCAACATATACTCCCGCAGCCGTCCCAGCCACGGAAATCGGACTCCCTGCATCGTCGGTGCCACGGCTACCGTGCTCATTGTTCGCCTCCACGATTTGTTTTCTGCTCATCCCGACCGGTCCGTGACCGGGTCGGCTTCTTCGCTCGATTTCCCGCCTGCGCATCCTTC
>JAJZCP010000212.1 GCA_021846065.1 Acidobacteriota bacterium | reverse complement strand
GGGATTTTTCTGTTTCTGGCGGCCTTTGTCGTGATCAGTTACACGGGCAATCCCGTTTACGTTCTCTTTGCCGCTGCGGGATCCTGGATCGGAGCCTTCAGCGCTATCACCTGGCTGCATCGGGAGGACGCCGCCATCTTCGCGGCGAAACCTCGCGGCGAGGTGTGAGCGCGGTCGCGCCCGCGCGGTCTGGCCCCGCGTTATAACTGCGTGATCACAGGGGGCCGAGTGGTATGCTCGTGCCATGTTGACGCGGGCCAAAGCAACGCTTTTGCTGACTCTCGCGGCGATTTTTTTGATGGCTTCCGGGGCGCGTGGCGCCGACGCACCGGCAGGAAATTCTCTCGAAGCAATCGGGCGCGGATCGATTGCGCTCACCGGCCCGTGGAAGTTCCGTCGCGGCGACAATCCCGCGTGGGCTCTTCCTTCTTATAACGACGCGCAGTGGAGAACCCTCTCCGCCACCAGTTCCTGGGGCGACGAGACCAATCATGACGAAACGGGCTTCGGGTGGTACAGGCTGCACCTAATGGGCAGCCCCGCAGCGCCCGGTGTGCCGCTTGCGCTGCTGATGCCGCCGGTGAATGACGCGTATGAGGTGTACTGGAATGGCCGTCGCATCGGCGGCAGCGGGCACCTCCCACCGCACCCTAGCTGGTTCTACACGACGCCGTTCACGATGATTCCGTTTCCCGGCAGTGGTGCGGGAATACTGGCGGTGCGTGTCTGGAAGTCTCCCCTGCTGTTTGTGGATCCGGACTCGCTAGGAGGTTTTACCGGCGTGCCGATTCTGGGAGATCAGGATTCGGTTGCTGCGGAGCTGGATCAGACGGAGGCTGCGTCGGCCAAGCAGTTTCTCTATCAGTACACGCTGATGGTGCTGTACGGCTTCGTCGCGCTGCTCAGCGGAATTATGTGGCTGCGCAATCGTCAGTCGCGGCTGTTTTTATGGCTGTCCGTCTTTGCCATCACGCCGGTTGCGCTGGCACTGCTGCAGGACGTCTCGCCTATCCAGATCGCAATCTCCTATGCGTGGGGACGCGGGCTGAACCAGCCGCTGTATGTGCTGAACCATGTGTCGCTGTGGTTTCTGCTGCTCTATCTGCTGCGGCTTGACAGCAATCGCAGGCTGCACCGGCTGACGAACATTCTGGCGATTGTGACGCTCGCAGCCGGAGCTGCCGATGGCGCGCTGGCGTTTTTCTGGGGCAGCGCCGGCCACGGCATGCAATGGGCCGATGCGATCCTCACCACCTTCATCATGGTGGTCGAGGTCTTCCCGTTCATTCTGATTGCGCTGGGCTTACGGCAACACCTGGAAAATTCGCGGTGGACGGTCGCCATCAGCGCATTGATCTCGCAGATGATCAGCATCATTGGCGACGCGGGCGCAGCCGGACAGCGGTTTACGCACTGGCATATCTTCGAGGTCATCAACACGCCGGTTTTCATCATCGACAGCATCACGTTTACGCTGGCCGATCTGGCGGGGATTTTTCTGTTTCTGGCGGTGCTGTATGCCGTCTACCGGTACAGCATGGAGCAGCAGGCGCGGCAAAGTGTGCTGGAGCGCGAGATGCACAGCGCGCAGGAGATTCAGCGCGTGCTGATTCCGGCGGAGCTGCCGCCGCTTGAGGGTTTTGCCGTGACCAGCGCCTATCGCCCGGCGCTGGAGGTGGGCGGGGATTTCTTTCAGATCATTGCGGAGGCGTCGGGCTCCACGATCGTGGCGCTGGGCGATGTGAGCGGCAAGGGCCTGAAGGCGGCGATGAACGTGTCGTTGATCGTCGGCGTGCTTCGCTCGCTATCGGACGCGCAGGCGTCGCCGGCGGAGATGCTGAATAAGCTGAACCGCTGCCTCTGCGGGCGGATGCAGAACGGCTTTGTCACCGCCGTGATTTTGCGGCTGGATCGCACCGGATGCGTGACGCTTGCCAATGCGGGCCATCTGCCGCCAATCCTGAATGGGCGCGAATTGACGCTCGACGGCTCCCTGCCGCTGGGCCTGGTCTCTGCCGCGCAGTATGACCAGATGGAATTGCGTCTGGCCTCCGGGGACCAGTTGAGCTTGTTCACCGATGGGCTGCTGGAGGCGCGCAATGCAGAGGGCGAGCTCTACGGCTTTGACCGGCTGCATGCGCTGTTCGCGTCCAAACCTTCTGCGCAGCAGGCGATGGAGGCAGCGGTCGCGTTTGGGCAGGATGACGATATTACGGTGCTGACGCTGACGCGGCTGGCGGCGTGGGAGGAGTCTTCGACCTCCATCGTGACTCCGTTGCTGGAGCCAGCCACGCAGTCATAACGGCGCTGCGTGGCTTTGCCCCAGCGGGTAGTCGCATGCGGTTCTGCTAAATGCAGAGATCCTTCGCTACGCTCAGGATGACTCGCCCAGTGCGTGGATTCTTCGCTGCGCTCAGGATCACGGCCACCCGAGCGCATGCGTTTCCTGCCAAATGCAGAGATCCTTCGCTGCGCTCAGGATGACTCGCCCAGTGCGTGGATTCTTCGCTGCGCTCAGGATCACGGCCACCCGAGCGCATGCGTTTCTGCCAAATGCAGAGATCCTTCGCTGCGCTCAGGATGACTCGACCAATGCGTGGATTCTTCGCTGCGCTCAGGATGACGGCCGCCCGAGCGCATGCGTTTCCTGCCAAATGCAGAGATCCTTCGCTGCGCTCAGGATGACGGCCGCCAGATCCAGCCGGCGAAATGCTCTAATTACCGTTGCCTCCGTCATCGTTATCGGGCTGCACCGTCAGCGTAGCCGGCGCGGACTGCCCGGCGGGATGCATTGCATCTCCCGAGTACTGCACGCTGATGCTGTGGGTCCCGACGGAGAGCGGGCCGAAGACGAAATTCGTCTGACCGTCCCCGTGCAGCCGTTCGGTGCGAAGCGGCTGCGTGCCATCGAGCAGCGTCACTGTGCCCGTCGCGGTGTGGCCATTGCTCGGGGCGACCTGGACAAAGGCTACAGCCACTTGGTTGGCACCCACCGTGCTGCGGTCCAGACGCAGATGAATGGCTGCGTCATAGGCGGCGATGACGGTGTACTGCACGCTGACGGAGGCGTGGTTGCCCGCCGCATCCACAGCCGTGACCGTGTAGGTCTTCGGGCCGGGCGTGGAGGTGTTGACCGGGCTGGTGAGCGTTCCCGAGGCCAGCTTCTGCGCCGTGAACGGGTAGGTGGTCGCGCCGCACTGCACCAGTCCGGAGCGGTCATCCGTGCAAGAGTAGGTGGCGGTCACGGTCTCACCCACGGTGTAGGCGCCATTCGGTCCGGCTGCGGGCGAAAGCGTGGGACCGCTGGCGATCACGGGAGGAACCGTATCGACGTTCACCGGCACCGTGTAGTAGCTGGTGGACCAGTTGCCCTGCGTGTTCTGGGTGAAGTGATACTCCCGCGTGCCGGCGCAGTCCTGTGCGTAGTAGTGCAGCAGGTAGGTGCCATCGCTATCGAAGTTGACCGTCTGGGCTGCGGTGGTGAAGGTTGTCGCCGGCGGATCCAGCGGATTGGAAGGCGTCGGGCACGGAATGCCGTTCGCTACCA
>JAJZCP010000211.1 GCA_021846065.1 Acidobacteriota bacterium | reverse complement strand
AGCATCTCTGCGGGCGACTGTCGATGAGCTGGTAAAGCTGACAGCATCCGGCAGACGATTGGGTGGAGTCAATGCGTGCCGCAGCGCTTCGCAGGACGCGGCCGGAACCACCGTTCGATACGCTTCGACGACATCCACTGTGGCACCCGCTTTTCGAAGCTCAGTGGGAACGACATCGCGCGCGACTTTGGCTCGGACCAACAAGACATTCTGACCGGCAACGCGATCGCGCAGAGTTTCCACCAAAGATTCCGCGACATATTCAGGAGGCGTAATGTCCACCTGGAAACCCTGCGTTGCAAGAGCACGCGCCGTCGCCGGTCCGATTGCCGCGATCTTGAGATGCTGCAGTGTGCCCGGTCGAACTGCCAGTTTCCGCAATCTCTGCGCGAGTACGGCTACGCCATTTGCGCTGGTCAGGACAAGCCACTGATATTTTCGGCTGTCTGTCAGGGCCGCATCCAGAGGCGCATAGGTGTCTGGCGGAACAATTTCAATGGCAGGAATGGCGCGGACTTGAGCTCCTTCATTCTCAAGCGCCGCCGCCAGCGATTCTGCCTGGTGACGGGCGCGCGTGATTAAAATGCTTCGGCCCTCCAGCGGCTTCATGCAGTCTGGTCCGTTGCCGAACGGGAAATCTCCACGGCCGGAAGAAGCTCTGCCGCGCCACCCTGCAGCAGACGTTCGGCGATGGCCTGTCCCGCCTGTTGCGCAACAGCTAAATCGTTCTCGTTGCCATGGAAGTCCATCTGCTCGCGCAGAATCTGCGAACCGTCTGGACTGGCCACCACAGCGGTCATGCGCCAGGCATCTGCAATCTGCTCGCAATACACGCCGATCGGCACCTGGCAGCCGCCTTGGAGCGTCGCCAGGCCAGCGCGCTCGGCAGTCACGGCAAAATGGGTCGGTGGGTGATTGAGCACTGCTGCGAGGGTTCGGATTTTCTCATCGCATGTCCGGCATTCGATGGCAAGCGCACCTTGCCCCGGTGCCGGACACATCGTCTCCGCATCGAAGCGTTCGCGTACCCAGCGCGTTTGCCGCAGCCTATCCAGCCCGGCAGATGCCAGCACGATAGCGTCGTACTGGCCATCCTGCAGCTTGCGCAGGCGCGTGTCTACATTGCCGCGCAGTTCGCGTATATCCAGGTCGGGACGTAGAGATTTCAGAAGCGCCTGGCGACGAAGGCTGCTGGTTCCAACAATTGCACCAGTTGGCAGCCCATCCAGACTTTCATGCTGGACTGATACGAAGGCGTCTTTGGGGTCGGCGCGCTGCGGGATCGCAGCCAGAACGAATGCGGGGTCAAGCAACGTCGGCAGGTCCTTCAAACTGTGTACTGCCAGATCGATCCTCTCTTCCGCAAGCGCGTCTTCAATCTCTTTGGTGAACATTCCCTTGGTGCCAACCTGGAGAAAAGGCGCGCGCTGGACCCGGTCGCCGGTGGTGACCAGGATTTCTATCGACACTTCTTCGCCGCGCTCCCGCAGTAGCGCAGCAATATGTTCTGCCTGCCAGCGGGCCAGAGCGGAGCCACGGCTGCCAATGCGGATCACCGCGAACCACCGCGCTTCCGATCGGGTTCTAAAGTCGCAGAAGCGGGTTGTTCCGCCTCGGCAAGAGGCCCCTTCTCCGCTGTCAGATCCGTGGAGCCGGCGGCCGCGCTGTACTCCAGCATTTCCCTGGATGAGGAGCGCTCCAGGTCGAAGACCGCTTGGATCACGGCCAGCGTTTCTCGGTCGCCTTCGCGGGCCGCGCGCTTGATCGCCTGGATCGGGGCATGCTGCATCTTCTGGACCATGGCGCGCGTGACCTGTTCCATTGCCTGCTCGACGGACTGCATCTGTTCCTTCGTCAGCCCGGACAATCGCAGCGACATTCGTCGCAGTTCACTTCGGCGAAAGTCTTCCAGGCTCTGTTGCAGCGCGAGGATCGAAGGCACGCCATCGAGCGACTGCATGCGCTGGGTGTAGCGGTCAACTTCGGCGCGGATGATCGCCTCGGCATCCTGCGCCTCTTTGGCGCGGTTGGACAAGTTCGCTGCGGCGACGGCCTGCAGGTCGTCGATGTTGTAAACGAAGATTCCTTCCTCCCGATCGATCTCCGGATCGACATCGCGGGGCACTGCAATATCGATGAAAAACATGGGTCGCTGCTTGCGGCGCTGAGCATAGACCTGTGCGTGCCGTCGCTGAAAGATCGGCGTCTCTGCGCCCGTAGAACTGACAACAATGTCGGCCATCGCTGCATACTCATGCAGCATATCGAACGATATAGGCCGCGCTACGGTAGCCTCCCCCGGGCCGTGCTGAGCTGCAAATCTATCGGCCAGGGCGACTGCCCGTTCCTGTGTGCGGTTACAGAGATAAATCGTGCTGGCCCCGTGTTGCATCAGGCTACGCGCAGCCAGTTCCCCCATTTTGCCGGCGCCCACCAGCAGCACTGTTTTCCCTTGCAGAGAGCCGAATATTTTCCGCGCCAGATCAACCGCGACTGAAGCAATCGAGACCGAAGAGATGCCGATGCTGGTCTGGTTCCTCACCTTGCGCGCCACAGTAAAGGCACGCTGCAGCAACGGCTCCAGATTGCCGTTCATTCCGCCGACGGACCGCGCCACGGAATAAGATTCCTTGACCTGACCGAGTATCTGCGGTTCGCCGACGACGAGAGAATCCAGGCTGGAAGCCACACGGAAAAGATGACGCACAACTTCCATCGCGCGGTATTCATACAGGTAGGGGCGAAGCATCCCGGAATCGAGCGCAAAATAATTGTGGATGAATTGCAGCAGGTCGGCCTGGGCCGGTTCCTGATACGTCAGAAACTCCACCCGGTTGCAGGTGGAAAGAATCATGCCTTCGCGCACGCACGGAACGCCCAGCAGAGATTGCGTGGCCTCCTGCAGCCGCGCCGGAGAGATGGCAAGACGCTCGCGCACCTGCAGCGGCGCGGAGTTATGGTTGACGCCGATCAGGACGAGGTTCATGGCGCGGCGAACCGATGCACGGTGCTGAACTGGTTGGCGGCCCAGACCGTAAGCGCCACCAAGAACACCAAAGAAGAGAGATAGACGGCCCGCTTGCCGCGCAGGCCAGAGTGACGCCGGACGTACAACATGCCGACATAAAGCAGCCACATTCCAATAGAGAGCAGCACCTTCGGGTCGAGAAAATAGCTCGCGCCGACACTCTCCTGCGCGATCAGCGAACCGGCCAGCAGACCGGCTGTCATGCAGGGAAAGCCGATCACAAGGGTCTTGAATGCAATCTGATCGATTGTGTCGAGCGGCGGCAGATGGCTGAAAATCCCTCCCACTTGTTTGGCCTTCAACCGATGCTCCTGGATGAGATACAAGAGGCTGGCAATTAGGCTGAGGATCAGCGCCGTGTAGGCGGCCAGCAGTAGCGCGATGTGCAGAAGTATCCAGCCGCTGCGCATCCATTCGTTCGAGAGCGGGGCATGGTCCGGGGCCGCGGCAGGCATAAGGAGCAGCAGAAAGACGATCGGTAAAACGAAAATGCCCAGGGAAATCGCGCGGTACCGCCAATAAACCACA
>JAJZCP010000210.1 GCA_021846065.1 Acidobacteriota bacterium | reverse complement strand
TCCAGCACCCACGCCAATCGCCACGCCTGGATGCACGCGCAGCTCCGGCACCGGCGCATCCACCAGCGTCAGCAGGCCCACCGTCAAGCTCACAATTCCCGCCAGCGCCAGCAGCCCGTGGCTGGTGAACTTCACCTCCAGCGCCAACAACACCACCCCGGCCACCAGCAGCAGCAGCGCGGTATGCCGCACCGGCAGCATATTCAGTGCAAACAGCGCCACCAGCACCATCACCGTCCCCGTCGCCCCCGGCACAATCGTCCCCGGAGTGTGAAACTCCAGATAGATCAGCAACACCCCTGCCGCCAGCAGCAGCAGCGCCAGATTCGGATTCTCCAGCACATCCAGCACACGCTCCCGCACCGTCGGCTCCAGCGTCACCATCCGTGCGCCAGCCAGTGCAAGTTTTTGCGTGCTTCCGTCCATGCGCGTAATGGTGCGCCCGTCCAACATCGTCACCAGTGCCTGATTGTTCTCCGCAATGATGTCGATCAGGTGCGCATCCAGAGCCTCCTGCGCGCTATACGCCTTCGAACTGCGCACCGCCTGCTCGGCTGCTTCCACATTGCGACCGCGCTTTGCCACATAGGAGCGCAGAAACGCTGCCGCATCATTTTCCATCTTCTGCTTCATGGTCGCGTCCGGTTCGCCGCCCTCCAGCACCGGATGCGACGCACCCGCATTTGTCCCCGGAGCCATCGCCGCCACATCCGCAGCTTCCAGCAGGAAAAATCCTGCCGAGCCGCCACGCGCGCCCTCCGGAGCGATATAGACCGCCACCGGTACGCGCGAACGCAGCATGGCGCCCACCATCTCCCGCGTGGAGTCGAGCATCCCCCCGGGAGTATTCAGTTCAATCACAACCAGCGCCGCGCCATCCGCATTTGCCCGCGTGATTCCTCGCTCCATCCGCACCGCGCTCACCGGCTGTACGGTGTCGTCGATCACCACGCGTTCCACCAGCGGTTGCTGCGCTGCTGGCGCGGCCAGCGTCATTGCCGAAGCGCACAGCAAAAAGGCCGCAATCCGCTGCGGCCGCTTCATCGATCGGGATGCTTTCCCTTTTTCGGTCATCGTTCTTTCCTCACTGCGCCCGCCTCATTGTGCTGTTTCCCCTGATTTCGTTCTGCTTTCAATCACGCGCCGAAGATCATGCGCGGCGCGGCTTTTCCCGTCCACGCGCAGCGCTGCTTCCACATCCGCGTGTGCCGCCGCCGTATCTCCCGCCGCCAGGTCCAGTCGCGCCAGCACCAGTTCCGCATCCACATTCGCGCCATTGCTCAAAGACGCCTGCGCTTCGCCTCTTGCACCTGTCACATCTCCCACTCGTTCCATCACCTCTGCCAGTCCAGCATGCGCCTGGGCGCTATGGTTGTCTACCGCCAGCGCCTGTCGATACTCACGCTCAGCTTCCAGCAGTAGTCCTTCATTCAGCTTTGTCTGCGCATCACGGCTCAGCTTCTGCGCCTGTTGCTCGGGTGGCAGCATCGCGATCCGCGCCTGCTCCACGGAATCCAGCATCATCGCCGCCTGCCGAAAGGCCGCACCATCATACTGCCGTTTGATCCGCTCCAGCACTTCTGCTGCGTCCGCGCGCTCTACTGCGTGCTGCGGGTCGGAGCTTGCAGGAGGGAGTGGTTCCGGCTCGTTCGCATTGCTGATCGGTTTGGGTGCAACTGCAACCCCGGGTGGATTCTGCGCAGCCTGTTCACTCTGCATGCCTGGATCGTTCCACGCGGTCAGCAGTGATCTTGCTTCGTTATCGCTGGCGGACAGTCTCAGCGCCTGTTCCATTTCGTGCTTAGCTGCCGTCCCATTGCCTGCCTGATGCAGGCTGAGCGCCAGATTGAAGTGGTAGTCTTCGTCCTTCGGATCGCTGCCCACCGCCTGTCGATACAGCACGGTCCCGTCGGCTCCGCGGCGACTCATCGCCACGCCTTCGTTGTTCACCACCTCCGGCAGCGGCAGCACCCGTGCAATCGCCGCAAACGCCGCCTGCGCCTGCTCATATCCGCCGGAGTAAATCAGTGCCAGCCCGCGATAAAAATCCGACTCCAGCGCTGCCGGATGATCGGCAGGAACATGCCCAAATGCCGCAGCCGCAGCCTCATACTCCTGCTGCTCAAACTCCTCGCGCCCCAGCGCCATCCACGCTTCGGTCAGCTCCGGACTCAGCGCCACAGCGCGTTTGAGATGCTGTTCCCGTTCCGCCGGATCGCGCTCCGTCACGCCGCGCACATATTGCTCGAACGCATCCAGCCGCACGCCGCGGCTGGCCGCCACAAAAGTCTCGCGGCTCACCCCCAGCTCTGGATTCAGTGCGAGCGCCACCTGCCAGGCCAGCCCATCCAGCAGCGGCAAAAGTTGCGCAATCTCGCCGTCCTCCACCAGTTCCCGGCTCATGTGCAGCTTGGTTTCGTCAATCACCCGCGCTGTCAGGTGCAGGCGCGCTCCGTTTGCTTCAAAGCCGCCAATCACCACATATCCGGCGTCCAGCGTCTCGGCCACGCGCATCGCTGTTGCCCGGCTTGGCTGGAAATTCTCCGGCAGGCCCAGATGGTCCAGGGCATACACTCGATCCTCGCGCGTCAACGGAAGATAGCCCACGGACGTCAGTCTTCGGTTCAGAATCTCCGGTGCCGCTTCGCGAATCCAGTCCAGATTGACCATCTCGCTGGCTTCGCTCACCGTCGGACCACCAGCATGCGCTCCACTTGCCGCACTCGATCCACTTCCTTCGGCGGGTTTGGTCACTGGCACCGTGCGCGCTGGATCCGTCTGGTTATCAAACGGCAGCACCAGCACAATTGGCCTCATCGTCGGCATCGCCGCTGCGCTTGCCGTCGCACTCCCTGTCTGCGCATGCGCGAGTGTCATTGCCACGGCCAGCGCAAGCCCGGTCGCCAACTCGCTTACCCATCTGCTCATCCTGTTTTGTCGCTTCACGTCACCCTGATTATAGGCCGCTGCTGGCTGGTCCCAATACCTGACGGTAACCAATATCCGGCGCTTCAGTACGCGCTTCCGCCGCGCGGTTGAAGCGCACAATCGCCGCCCATTCCAGCCCATCGTGTTGTTGCCACACCACCTTCCCATGCAGCCGCGCGGCAACCACATCCGCGGGCAGGTCATGGTGCAGCCCGAAGTACCGCTCTTCCATCCCGCCGGAGTCCACGACGCTCTCCAGGCCAAACGGCAGTCCATGCGGATTCAGCTTGGTGGAGAAGACCAGTGCTGCGGAATACCCGCCGGGATCCTGCGCCGCTCGTTCAATCTGCGTCTGCGAAAAATCTTCGATCCGATCCACCGCAAATGGAGTCTTCACATACCCCAGCTCCGGGCGCGTCAGTTCATCGGTCGCTGGCCACGCCGTCAACACCACCGCGCCGGGATATCGCGTCTCCAGTTCGTGGATCGCTGCCTGCTGCACGCGGATCATCCGCGCATAGCTCAGGTTGTCCTCGGGCGCGAAGCCATACGGCGGATCCAGAAAAATCCCCGCCACAAAGGCTGCCGCGCTGAGCGCTGCCATCAGTTGCCACCATCGCGTCCGGCGGTGA
>JAJZCP010000209.1 GCA_021846065.1 Acidobacteriota bacterium | reverse complement strand
CCTATCGCTGGCGCAGCGATTTCTTGCCTCCCAAATCCAGCGAAATCAACCGCGCAACCAAAGCCGATGCCGCTGCTGGGAATTTTGCAAGAGGCTCTAGTGTCCCGGTTCATTGGGGCGGTGACAACGGCAGTTGGCATTGCCACAACGACCGGTTGCGGTGGTGATGGAGCCGGGGCGAAAGTCGCCCAGGTCCGCAATTTGTCGCAAAAGGGCGGCCTTTTGGTCCAGCAACATCGCCATGGGATCGGGTAAGAGGAGAAACAAATTAAGAAACGCCTGCGAGCCTCACTTTTATGGCGCGCCCCCGAGAACCAATTGGCTGACAAGTGGATAGGAAGGCCGCTACAATACAAAGTCGCCATACGATTGTCTCGTATGACAGAGCCAGTCGATGCAGCCCGATCCAAAGAGGGTCCAACATGGCAGTCACCCGCACCGTTTCCGCCGCAACAAGGATTGTCGATACGCACGGACTGTCGTCTGAGCGAATGATTCAGATGTACCGGCTCATGTATCTTTCCCGTCGCATCGACGACCGGGAGATCATGCTGAAGCGGCAGCAGAAGATATTCTTCCAAATTTCTGGCGCTGGACATGAAGCACTGATGGTGGCCGCCGGGATGGCGCTGCAGCCTGGCTACGATTGGTTCTATCCGTATTATCGCGATCGGGCGCTGTGCCTGACGCTGGGCATGACCGCGGAGGACATGCTGTTGCAGGCGGTGGGCGCTGCCGCCGATCCCAGCAGCGGCGGACGGCAGATGCCTTCGCACTGGGCGAGCCAAAGCCTGCATATCGTCACACAATCCTCCGCGACGGGATCGCAATGTCTGCAAGCGGTAGGCTGCGCCGAAGCGGGGCGCTATTTCAGCCGTCACCCGCAAGCTGCCAGGAAGCCGGAGAGTACCGGCGGCGATGTGGATTATCGCGCCTTCAAGAATGTCAGCTTCCACGCCGACGAGGTGGTGTATGTCTCGCTGGGCGATGGCGCCACCAGCGAGGGCGAATTCTGGGAGGCGATGAATTCCGCCTCCAACCTGAAGCTGCCGGTGCTGTTTGTGATCGAAGACAATGGCTATGCGATCTCGGTGCCGGTCGAGGTGAATACGCCGGGCGGCAATATCTCGAAACTCGTGGCCAACTTTCCAAACTTTTTCTTTGCCGAGGTGGATGGCACCGAGCCGATCGAGTGCTACAACATTCTGCGGCAGGCAGTGGCGTATTGCCGCTCCGGGCGAGGGCCCGCGTTTGTGCATGGCCATGTCGTCCGTCCCTACGCGCATTCTTTTTCCGATGATGAGCGTCTTTACCGATCGGAGGCGGAGCGCGAGGCCGACGCCCTGCGCGATCCATTGCCCAAAATGCAGATGCGGTTGCTGCGGGAGGGTTTTCTGGATGAGGCGGGCATCACGCGGCTGGAGCAGGCGGTAGATGAGGAAATTCGGGTTGCAACGGAAGCAGCTCTGCGCGCGGCGCCACCTTCGACGGACACGATTCCTCTCCATATTTATTCCGAGGACCTCGATCCCACCTCGCCGTCTCTACTCAAGGAGCCGCAGCCGGTCGCCGAGGACCCTGCATCCGCGGTTCGCGAGCGTACGATGGCGGACCTGATGAACGCGTGTCTGCACGATGAAATGTGCCGCGATGAACGCGTTGTGGTGTTTGGGGAAGACGTTGCCGACTGCAGCCGCGACACCAGTCTGGAAGGCGGGCTGGTGAAGGGCAAGGGCGGTGTCTTCAAACTGACAGCCGGTCTGCAGTGTGCTTTCGGTTCCGACCGGGTTTTCAATTCGCCGCTGGCCGAGGCCAATATCGTTGGACGCGCGATTGGCATGGCCACACGCGGCCTGAAACCTGTGGCGGAGATTCAATTCTTCGATTACATCTGGCCGGCGATGCACCAGTTGCGGAACGAGCTTCCGCTGATTCGTTGGCGCTCCAATGGAATCTTCTCCTGTCCCTTAGTGATTCGCGTGCCCACGGGTGGCTATCTGACGGGCGGCGCCATCTATCACTCGCAATCCGGCGAGAGCATCTTTACGCACACGCCGGGCGTTCGGGTCGTCTACCCGTCGAATGCGCTCGACGCCAACGGCCTGCTGCGCACCGCCATCCGTTGCGACGACCCGGTGCTGTTCCTGGAACACAAGAGGCTCTATCGCGAGACGTTTGGGCGGGCCGCATATCCGGGGCCGGACTACACGATTCCGTTTGGCAAGGCAAGTATCCTCCGCGCCGGAAAGCAGTTGACCGTGATCACCTTTGGCGCGGTGGTGCCGCGCGCCTTGCAGGCGGCGCAGCGCGCCGAACGCGAGAATGGTCTGGATGTCGAGCTGATCGATCTGCGCACGCTGAATCCCTATGACTGGGACGCGATTGCAACCTCGGTGCGCAAAACCAGCCGCGCGCTGGTGGCGTATGAAGACATGCGCAGCTGGGGGTATGGGGCCGAGATCGCCGCACGCATCGGAGAGGAACTCTTCGACGATCTGGACGCTCCGGTGCGCCGCATCGCAGCAAAAGACGTGTTCGTCGCCTATCAGCCGCTGCTGGAAGATGAAATTCTGCCGCAGCCGGAAGACATCCGCAAGGCGATGGTGGAGCTGGCTGCCTTTTAATCAAGGCTCCATTTTCCACCACGCTCTACTTCATTTGCTAAAGTCAAAAAAATCTCAGCCGCGAATCGCGCATGATTCGCGGCTGGAGACTTTTTGCCGCACCTTCAGCGGGGAAGCTGCGCCATTACCGTCTGGATCCTTCGCTTCGCTCAGGATGACAACCCAGCTTGTGAGGCGGAGCGAATGCCGCCATTGAAGATTGTTGTTGCTGCATATGCTGCAGTTGGAGCAAGGTCGAAGGCGGCGGAGGCGGCTCCTGCGCGCGCTCGACGAGGATCGACCAATCTTCAGGGACGGGCATGTCCTGGTCGAGTTCGGGCGCCTTGTCGAAGGCCGTGACCTGGACGGCGACGTAGAGTTCACTGTCCGCGCGGCCGCGATAAATGCCGGTCGTGGGGGGAACGTCGGCGTAGTCGCGGCCAATGGCGGTGCGAATATGCCGTTCATGGGCGAGAAGATTGTTGGTGGGATCGAAGCCGACCCAGCCCACGTGGGGAAGAAATGCCTCGGCCCACGCGTGGGTGGCGTCGGAGACGGACCGGTCCATGTGCTCTTTGCCGTGGTAGAAATAGCCGCTGACATAGCGGCAGGGAATGCCGAGATGGCGCACCAGGGCGATCATGGTGTGGGTGAAATCCTGGCAGACTCCATTCCGAGACTGGATGGCTTCGTCGATGGGCGAGTCGACGCGGGTGCTGCGCGGCACATAGTTGAAGTACTGGTACAGCTTTTCATTCAGCTCCCGCAGCAGGATAAGCGGATCATCGCGCCGGCGCACGTCAAAGAGTTCGACCAGACCCAGGAGCGCCGGGGTGGGCTTGGCGAATTCGCTGGGCAGCAGCATCTCCCAGTAATCGCCCTCAGCGACAAGGGCGTCCAGTTGCGCCCAGGCGCCGGGATGCAGGAAATGCGGCACGGCGCCGAGCGACTGCTGTTCGACGAAGCCATCCAGTCT
>JAJZCP010000208.1 GCA_021846065.1 Acidobacteriota bacterium | reverse complement strand
ATGGGGGCAAAACGAAGCAGCGCCGGGCCGAAACTCGAATAGAATCAACGCGATCTGGCGGAATTGCGAGTCGCAAACGCTTCCTTGGAAGCAAAATCTGCGCTCTCCAGTGGATTCAAATCCGCTGGAATGCCCGCTGGATCTCTATCCAAGAATACCTCAAACTGATTGGACGTCCATGGGGACAAGAGGTTGGGTGGGCAGTTTTTGATAATTCTTCCAGAAGCCAGGCGATTTTTTGCGGTTCCAGCGGAGTATTGATCTTGATCGCGGCATGGCAGGCGATCGACGCAGCCACACGACCCCGCAGTGTGCCCAGATCGGCTGGCAGGTCGCGCCGCAGGATCGGCGCATCGGGAAAGTTGTCGCGGTCCAGTCCACCGAGTCCGCCCGTCTGCTCAATGACCTCCGTGAGCATTCGCTCCAGCTCGCGTCCTTCCAGCCCGATGGGCGCGGCATGGATGGCGATCGTGCGTGGGCCAAACGGCTGTGCTTCAAAGCCGTTACGCTCCAGCTCGTCGGCAATCGAGGCGAAGATCACCATCTGCCATGGTTGCAGCTCGACCAGCATCGGCATCAGCAGGCGCTGGCGCTGGACCGCCTCCACCTCGCGACTGGCCAGAATCTTCTCAAACAGGACGCGCTCGTGCGCCACATGCTGGTCAATGATCCACAGGCCCTCGTCGTTCACCGCCAGGATAAAGGAGTTCCGCAACTGTCCCAGCGGACGCAGCGAAGCCAGGCCATGCAGCGTGGGCGCGGGCGTGAACGACTCGGGCGCAAGCTGGGCTGGATCGGGCAGCGCCGTACCCGAAGCAGGTCCAAGCAAAGCTGGCAGCGCCGTCTGCCAATCGACGGCAAACGGCAAATCCTGCTCACGGGCGGGCATCGGCCGGGGATTCAGGCGAAAAGGCTCCGCATCGGCGCGAATGTTGGCCGCAGGCTGTCCTTCGGAGTCGGGCAAAGCCTGTGAAGCTGCGGCAGCGCTCGCAAGGGGAACGTCGGAGGGTCCGGGCAGGTGCGAGGCCACCGGCTGAAGCAGCGAGGCTGACGAAGCAGCCGACGGGTCAAGAGCGGCCAGAAATCCGGCTGCAGGGCGTGAGCGCACCAGCGCCGCGCGCAGGCTGTCCCGCAGAAAATCGTGGACCAGATTCTGCTGGCGAAAACGGACCTCGGTCTTGGCCGGGTGAACATTGACATCGACCTCTTCAGGCGGCATCTCCAGAAACAGCAGCGCGACCGGGTACGTGGTCGGCGGCAGAATGTTGCGATACGCCTCGGAGATGGCGTGCAGCAGCAATCGGTCGCGGATCAGGCGGCGATTGACAAAGAGGTAGATCGAGTTGCGATTCAGCTTCTGCAGTTCCGGTTTGGAGTAGAAGCCGCTGAGCCGCAGATGGCCCGGGTCGCGGCGCGGCTGGTCTGGATTGACCTTCCACGGCGGCGGCTCAGGCAGCCCGCCACGGTCAAGCGGAGCCTCGGCGGCGACCGGCAGAAGCTGGTTGAGAGTTTCTGCGCCGAAGACCTGAAAGACGCGCTCTTCGCTGCGCTGGACGGGCGGGGCGAGCAACAGCGTATGGGTGCCGCTGAGCAGTTCAAAGTATTTGTCCGGATGGGCCAGCGCATAGTGGGTGACGAGGGCGGTGATATGCGCGGTCTCCGTTGATTCGGCGCGCAGAAACTTGCGCCTTGCCGGAGTGTTGAAGAAGAGGTCGCGGATCGTGAGGCAGGCTCCTGCCGGTAGCGCGGCATCCTCGACGGCGAGGATTTTGCCGGCGGCGATTTCGATGCGTGTGCCGACGGCGGGTTCTGCCTCCGGTGCGTCATCCTCTGCCGGCGCCGTCTCTAGCGTCAGCCGACAGACCGAGGCAATCGACGGCAGCGCTTCGCCGCGAAAGCCAAGCGTGGCGATGGAGAGCAGCTCGTCGGCGGTGCGGAGCTTGCTGGTGGCGTGGCGCTCGAAGGCGAGCAGGGCGTCGTCGCGGTTCATGCCGCAGCCGTTGTCGAGGATGCGAATGAGGCGTCGTCCGCCGGCTTCGATCTCGATGCGGATGCGCGTGGCGCCGGCGTCGAGGGAGTTTTCGAGCAGCTCTTTGACGACGGATGCGGGGCGGTCAACGACTTCGCCGGCGGCGATCTGGTTGGCGACCTGGTCGGAGAGGATGTGGATGCGGCCCATGCACCATTCAGACTATCGCAGCGCAGACAGACTCGCTCCACCTGATCCAACGCATGCGGATGCGCGGGATTATTCGGTGATGCTCATGGAGTAAATCTTGCCGGAGCTGGCGAGGTTGGAGGTGGTGATGGAGCCTGGGGGCATGATGCCGTATTCACCTTTGCCCAGCTTGGAGTCGAGCGTGAAGGAGTAAACGCGCGGGGCGATTTTGGTGGCGGTAAAAGGAACCTGATCGCGCGTGGCTCCTCCGGAGGAATGGATGACGCCGCCGGTCATGGAGCGAAATTCTCGATTGTTGCTGTTGACGCGAAGGCGCAGCAGGAGGTACTCGGTGGGTGCTGTGCCCTCGGGCGCGTAAAGTGCGATGCGAACCGGGAAAGTGGTGACGAACCTGGATTTTTTGCCGGGGATGTGTCCGTTGAGATCGCCTTTGACGATGCCGTCGGTGGCCAGGGACTTAAGAAATCCGCCGGATTTGTAGTTGATGACCTCCGGCATCATCTCCGTCCAAGTGCCGGATTTGTTCAGGTAATAGACCCCAACCTCGTCGATGCCAGACGGCAGCGCGGAGCTTGGTTCGGGCGCGGCAGCACTGTTGGACGGGGGTTTGAGGCCGCTGGTTTTGTTGACGATCGCTTCGATGACCTTGTCGTCCAGCCCGGCGGATTTCAGCGCGATGATTCCGCTGGGGGAGACATCAAATTTTGCCTGAGTTGCCTGGATGGTGGTCAGGATGAGGTCGTCGGAAAGGCCGGCCTTTTTCATCTGGATGACGCCGTCGTTGGTGAGCGCCTGTTGCGCCATGGAAGCAAGGGGAAAAAGCAGGTAGAGCAAAAGGACAAGTTTTCGCATGGCGGGACGATAGCACAGAGGGGTGCGCGGTGCATAGGAAAACTGCCAGTGAAATTGCGGGTGAAAGTGCGGGTGGTGCGAGATTGCCCGCAGGCGGCGGCTGTGCTACGCTGAATGTCTGTGCCAATCCCGACGGCAGCGCGGCAGTGTGCCGAAAAAGTGGCCGCAGTTGGGGTCGAATTCAGGGTCTGGTGCAGGAAAAGGGCTTTGGAGAGAAGCCAGAGCGACAGAGGGCTGGCGTAGCTCAGCTGGTAGAGCATCTGATTTGTAATCAGAGGGTCGGGGGTTCAAATCCCTTCGCCAGCTCCAGCGAAGTTTGCAGGGAATTGGGTAGTGCGCGTCGATTGCGGAGGATGCGGAGTGGAGCATCCGGCAAGGAAGATTCGGAGTGGACGCGGAGTTGCAAAAGGTTTTTGAAGTGTCTGGCGGGATGGGCAGGATTCGATCCGACAGGCAGCATCCTCTCGCGGTGACCCCACAGAGGCGCAGAACAGGAAGGCCGGCAGGAATCCGGTTTCTTTTCGATGCGCGCAAGTGAGGAAGCCGGGT
>JAJZCP010000207.1 GCA_021846065.1 Acidobacteriota bacterium | reverse complement strand
TCGAACCAACCTGCGATCGCGCCGACGCCTCATCGCTGGCCGATCATCTCTCCGCCGCGCTTCATCGCGAGCAGACCGGCATCAGCTTCGGCTCCGAGGCCACACGCGTCGCTCGCATCGCCGAAGAAGTCGTCGTCCTCGGCCCCGGCGACATGCGCACCGCGCACAGCGACCGCGAATGCGTGCCACTTGCCGAACTCGATGAGTGGACGCAAACTCTCAGCGCGCTTCTTGGCGGAACAATTTAGAAGAAACTTATTTTCCTCCAACGCACTTTGGTCCTTTGTTTGCCCTCAGAATAAGCGTCTGGGCCGATGCGTCAAACAGCGCCCGGCTCAGCACTCCAGAGCACGAAACCGAAGTTTACGCCTGGAAGTTCATGCCTTTGGGTGAACCATGCACATCGCTCCAGCACGACCACATACCGCACTCAACACGGGTCATGCCGCCATGCATTCTGCCGGTGGAGCGGATCATTCGATTCTGCGTCCCAAAATCACCGAGGATGTCTACACCGGCGCACAGGACGGTGAAAGCCTCTGGATGGCCAGCGCCTGGCGAGGACAGGGGAACGATCCGACGCAAGAGCAATCCTCCGCAGCCTCGCCTCCCGCGCAGACTGCCAGCTCCTCCACGCCCTCAGCTCTTGAACCCTCGGCCCAGCCAGCCACCGGCTCCAGCATCTCCATCTGGGCCTGATTCCTGAGCCAGAGCGTGTTTCTTCAACCGCGAGATGCAAAAAGCACCCCGTTGATGACCCACAGTTCAAGCAGCCACGTGAGATTCATCGAAGTCGTTGTGTGTCCTTGAAATCACTCTGCAAGCGTGTCACTACCTGGCGGAAGCAGGCGGCATCGGCCCCAACGCCTGCACCCACTCCGCGGCGTGATCCACTTCGATATTCGGTCCCGCCGCGCGCATCGACTCCGGTGACAGGCCAAAGCCGCATCCCATCGACCACGCTCCCGCATTCCGTGCTGTCTTCACGTCCACCTCGGAGTCGCCGATCATCAGAGTCGTCTCCGCGCTTGCCCCCAGCCGCTCCATCAGGTGCAGCAGTCCTTCCGGGTCAGGCTTCTTGGTCATGAAGCTGTCGCCCCCTTCAATCGCGACAAAAAATCGCGCCAGTCCCAGGCCTTCGCAGATCGCCCGCGCCGGACCCACCGGCTTATTCGTCAGCACCGCCATCTTCGGCGCATTCTCACCAGCCTCGAGCACAGCCAGTGACTCCAGCACTCCCGGATACACCCGCGTGTAATCCAGTTTGTGCGCGCGATACCACCGCAGAAAATACTCCAGCGCATCCTGAAAAAACGGCTCGTCGTCTTCACGAATTCCTGCCGGCAGTTCGCCCGGCACCAGCAGCGCCCGACGAATCAGCATCCCCGCGCCATCGCCGATAAAGCTGGCAATCTGTTCGTCAGGCAGTGAACGCAGGCCAAAGTGCTCCAGCGTCGCGTTCACGGAGTTGCAAAGATCCTTGCTCGAGTCGATCAGCGTGCCGTCCAGATCAAAGACCAGCAGCCGCAGCGTGTGAGTGGGTACTGCCCGATGCATGCGAACCATACTTGTTCAGTGTACCGGCCCGCTTCGCCGCTTGACTCGCTTTGCCAACTCGGCCAGCCTCAACGCACCCGCACGTCGCCACTGCCCGTATGGACTTCGATCGTCGGCCCGCCGCCGCGCACCTGCGCCTTGAACGAGTGATGCGTGGACTGAACTCCTGTCATCGCCGCGTTGCCTTCCACATGCACATTGCCAGAGCCGGTATGCGCATCCAGATTGAAGCCAGCGCCTCCCAGCTTCACCTCCACGTTGCCCGATCCCGTCGAGAGATACCAGCCAGCCTTCGGCGTTCCCTCCAGATTCAGGTCTCCCGATCCCGCAGTCGCGTGCAAGCCGCCATCCACGCCACTCAAATGGATATTGCCTGATCCTGTGCTCGCGCGCACATCGCCGCTTCCGCTGCCCGCAGCCACCACATCGCCCGATCCCGTGCCCACGGAAAATCCACCCGTCAATCCACTTGCATGAATGTTGCCGGAGCCGGTCCGCAGTCGTGCGTGATCGCCCACGCCATCGTCGGTCACATCGCCCGATCCCGTATTCACCTCCAGCATCACGTTGCTTGGCGCGTCGATCTCATAATCGATCGAGATGCAGTGCAGATTGTGCTCATGCTCGCCCACCGTGACGATATTTCCCGTCTGCTCAATCGGCGGATTCTGCACAATGGCGCGAATCTGTTCTTCCGACGGATGCTCACCCCAGCTCATCCATCCGCATCCCGACTTCACCACGCCCACAATATGAATCTGCCCGCCTGCTCCGCTGCGCAGATGGACATTCCCCGAGCCGTTCATCACATGCAGATCCGCATGTCCGCTCACGCTCAGCGTCTTTTCAAAGCGCGCTTCCGCGCCCGCCAGCAGGGAACTGGCCACCATCGCCGCCAACATGACTGCCGCAAATCGAATCTTCATCGCTCCGTCCTCATTCTTTCTCATCCGCAGCAGATTGTTTTACTGCAATACCACCGTCTCGCCTTCGCGCAACCCGCTCACAATCTCCGTCACCGATCCATTCGACAATCCCACCACGACCGGCACCTTCCGCATTCCCGATTTTTCATGCGCATCCGGAACCTCCACCGTCGCCTGTTTTGCGTTGTCATAGGTGATTGCATTCTCCGGAACAGTCAACACGCCTTTGTGCTCGCCCATCAGGATCTCCGCATTCGCCGTCATCTGCGACTTCAGCTCGCCATTCGGATTGTTGATCGAGACGCGCACCTCAAACGTCGTCACGTTATCCTTCTCCACGCCCATCGGCGAAATCTTCGTCACCTTGCCATCGAAATAGCGATTGCGAAAGCTCTCCACCTTGATGCGCGCCGGCTGGCCCAGATACACATGCGCAATGTCGGACTCATCCACCTTGCCCTTCACATACACCTCGTGCGTATCGCCCAATGTCATCACCAGCGTCGCCGTCGAGCCAAGCACCAGGATCGAGCTGACCGCATCGCCAATCTGCACATCGCGTGAGAGCACCACGCCGTCCATTGGCGCGGTAATCGTCGTGTAGCTGAGCTGCTCCAGCAGTTGGTCCAGCGTCGCCTGATTCTGCGTCACCTGCGCCTCGGCCTGCTTCAGCTTCGCCTGGTCCACCAGGATCGCCGCCCGCGAGCTGTTCCGTTTGTTCAGCTCCGCTTCGTAGTCGCGTCGCGCATTGTCCAGCGACTGCTGCGGCACCAGCCCTTGCTTCAACATCTGCTCGTTGCGATCCAGCGTTGCTTTGTACATCGGCAGATCGGGAGCCTGGGCATTCACGCGATCCTGTGCAATATTGGCCTCGATAATCCCCACATTCGCCTTCGCCGCGCTCAGTTGCGCTCGTTGCGCCGCCACCTGCGCTTCAATCTCCTGCTGGTCAAGCTGCGCCAGCGGCTGGCCTTTCTTTACGCGGTCGTTGATGTCGGCATACAGCTTCTCCACAATTCCCGAGGCCTTCGACTTCACCTCCACCTGCGTGATCGGCGTAATCTTGCCCGTAGCCACCACGGAACGCATCACATCGGCTCGCGTCACCTTCGCC
>JAJZCP010000206.1 GCA_021846065.1 Acidobacteriota bacterium | reverse complement strand
CAACCACCAGCCGCTTCAGGTACAGCTCGGGCGCAATCCGCAGGTACAGGTCCATATCGAGCGTGTTGTGATGGGTGATGAATGGCCGCGCCGCCGCTCCCCCGGCAATCGGCTGCATCATGGGCGTTTCCACTTCGATATAGCCGCGGGCGTCGAAGAACTTCCGCAGGGCGCGCAGCACCGCGGCGCGCTTTTGAAACGCCTCCCGCACCGGCGGGTTCATAAACAGATCGACGTAGCGCTGGCGGTAGCGCAGCTCCTGGTCTGCCAGCCCGTGATATTTCTCCGGCAGCGGCAGCATGGCCTTTGACAGAAAGGTAACGGTGTCCACATGCACCGTCAGCTCGCCCGTGCGCGTGCGGAACAGATAGCCCGTTACGCCGATGTGATCGCCGATATCAAGCAGCTTGTAGAGTGCAAAGCCCTGTTCACCCACTGCATCCATGCGGACGTAGATTTGCAGGCGCTCGCCGCCCTGTTGCAGCACGGCAAACCCGGCCTTGCCCTGGGCGCGGATCGCCATCAGACGGCCAGCGACGGCAACAGAAATCCGCGACTGTTCCAGCTGTTCGCCACTGCTTGCATCAAATTCCGCATGAACTTGCGGCACAGTATGGGTCGCGGCGAACGCGTTGGGATAGGCGGCCTGTCCGAGGGCTTCTATCTGCCGAAGCTTTTCGCGGCGCAACTCAAAAATGCTCTGCTCAAAGTCCGATTCGTACACGAAAGATTCTTTCCACCTGGTTTGGAATGCACTGCCAGTATAGTGGTAGTGCTTTGGATCACCCGCTCAGGAGGAGGGCTTATACATGCGGATTGCTGAGGTTCTGCTCACAGACTTCGATTCCGAGATTGCGTCCACCCGGCGCGTACTGCAGCTGATTCCGGAAGCCGATCCGCAGTGGAAGCCGCACGCCAAATCCATGCCGATCGGCCGGCTCGCCGTTCACGTTGCCACCGTGCCCACGTTCTGCACCAACATTCTCACCAAGCCCGAATTGGACATGGCCAAAGAGAAGTGGCCGGATCTCGTGTTCCAATCCACCGCGCATCTGCTCACCACGCTCGAACAGACAGCGGGCGAGGCGAAAAAGCATCTGGCGGCCAGCTCCGATGAACATCTGCAGCAGACCTGGAGGCTGGCGTTTCAAGGGAAGACGATCGTGGAGGGCCAGCGATTCCATCTATACCGCATAATGTTTCTGAATCATATGATCCACCATCGCGCGCAGCTCGGCGTCTATCTGCGGCTTCTCAATGTCCCCGTGCCTGGCATTTATGGGCCATCGGCGGACGAGCCCTTTACCCCCTGACAGTGTTCGCTCTGCCCGGGCCAGCCTGCACGATGCAATGCCACTTCAAGCAAATTCAGGAATTGTTATGACGACCAGCGCTATCGATTTTGCGCGCGATAACCAGACGCGTTTTCTCTCTGAGCTAAAAAACCTGCTGCGGATTCCGTCCATCTCCACCCTGCCGGAGAACCGCGCCCATGTACGCCACTGCGCCCAGGTGCTGGCCTCGGAGCTGAAGCGCATCGGCATGGAGAATGTGACGCTGATCGAGACCGATGGACACCCCCTGGTGCTTGCCGACTGGCTGCACGCACCCGGCAAGCCCACGTGTCTCTGCTACGGCCACTATGATGTGCAGCCGCCCGATCCGCTGGAGGAATGGATCAGCCCGCCCTTTGAACCGACCGAGCGCGACGGCAACCTGTACGCGCGCGGCGCCGTGGATGACAAGGGCCAGATGTATATGCACCTCAAGGCGATTGAGAGCCTGATGCGCACTGGCAAAGCTAAACTGCCGCTCAACATCCGCGTCATTCTCGAGGGCGAGGAGGAAGTTGGCGGGGAGGGCATTGCGAAGTTCGTCCGCGAGCACCCGGAGCAGTTGCAAGCAGACTTCGGGCTGATCTCCGACACGGAGATGTTTGCGCCCGGTCTGCCCACACTTTGCGTCGGCCTCCGCGGCATGATCTACACAGAGATTGAAGCGCGCGGGGCTGCAACAGATCTTCACTCCGGCATGTATGGCGGAGCGGCGCCCAATCCGCTCATCGCGCTCTGCCAGATCATCGCGCGGCTCAAGGATGCCGACGGCCGCATCAACATCCCCGGGATCTACGACGCCGTCGTCCCGCCGGCCGCCGAGGAGCTGGCCGCCTGGAAGTCGCTACCGTTCTCTCCCAAGGAGTTTCAGCGCAACGAAGTCGGCGCCACCGAGCTTACCGGCGAAGCCGAATATTCCGTGCTGGAGCGGCTGTGGGCACGTCCCACGCTGGAGGTACACGGCATGCCCGGCGGCTTTACCGGAGCTGGCGCCAAGACCGTGATTCCTTCGCGCGCCACGGCCAAGGTCTCCATGCGCCTGGTGCCTGATATGGATGCGGCTCGCGTCTTCGACCAGTTTGCTGCCTACGTGCAATCCGTGTGTCCGGCGGGTATCGTCCTCAAGGTCCGGCTGATCCATTCCGCCGATCCTATTGTCATCAAGACCAACAACCCCTACATTCAGGCGGCAACCGTCGCGATGCAGGAGGTCTTCGGAAAAAATACCATCTTCGTGCGCTCCGGCGGCTCCATCCCAATCGTCGGAGACTTCGAGCACAGCCTGCACATTCCATCCGTCATGATGGGCTTTGGCCTGCCCGACGACAATATGCACGCTCCGAACGAGAAGTTCAAAATTGCCAATTTTCATCATGGGATTGAGGCGATCATCCGCTTCTTTCAGGAAGTGGGAAAATCCTCCACTGCCGCAGAAAAAGCGTGACCAGCCCCCGCCCAACGGCAATTACCGGGTTTGTGCTGGCTGGCGGACGCAGCTCCCGCATGGGCCAGGACAAGGCGCAGCTTCGCTGGAAGGAGGGAACGCTGCTCACGCACGCAGTGGACCGGCTGGCCCAGGTGTGTCCGTCTGTCTGGATTTGCACCAGCCATCCGCCCGCTGACCCATCCCTCACCCGCGCTTCTGGATATCTTCCCGATGCCGCAGAAGATGCCGGGCCGCTTGGCGGCATAGTCGCCGCGCTGGAAAGCTCCAGTACCGAGTGGAACCTGCTGCTTGCGGTCGATCTTCCCTTGGTGCCGGTCGCGGTGCTGGCGGCGCTGGCCGCGCAGGCAGAAGCCGCCCGGCACGCCTGCGTGCTCGCTGTCGGGAACGGCCGTCCGCAACCGCTCTGCGGCTTGTACCATCGGCGCCTGGCGGCTGGCCTGCGTGTGTGTCTGGAGCAGGGAACGCTGAAAGTGATGCAGGCACTGGAGCAGGCCGGAGGATCCCCCGGCTTGTTTCAGCCCATGGCTGGGGATACGGCTGCGGCCGGCTGGTGGCGCAACCTGAATACCCGCGAAGACTGGCAGGCGGCGCAGCAACTTGCCGCCAAGGGGCCAAAAGAGGACGATTCCGCTGCCGCCGCGCATCGGCTATCGTGAAGCTATGCCCACAGCGGAAGTGGCGCCGTACATCGCTTTTGAAAATGTCAGCAAAGCCTTCGGCAGCAACGTTGTTCTGGACAACGTAAGCTTCTTCGTCCTTCCGGGCGAAACACTCTGCATCATCGGTCGCAGCGGTGTCGGGAAGTCCGTCTCCCTGCAG
>JAJZCP010000205.1 GCA_021846065.1 Acidobacteriota bacterium | reverse complement strand
GCTGGCCGAGGGGGGCCAAACTGCTGACCGGCGGCAAGGCGCTCACTGAAGGCGATTACGCGCATGGAACCTTCTTCGCGCCAACGATCTTTGGCGCGGTCAGGCCGGAGATGCGGATTGCGCGGGAAGAGGTATTCGGCCCGGTGGTCGCGCTCATCGAGTTTGACACGCTCGAAGAGGCATTTGCCATCGCCAACTCGATCGAATATGGCCTCTCCACCTCGCTCTATTCGCGCGACGTCAATCGTGCCTTTGCCGCAATCCGCGACCTCGAAGCCGGCATTACCTATATCAACGCGCCGACGATCGGAGCCGAGGTTCACCTTCCCTTCGGCGGCGTCAAAAAGACCGGTAACGGGCATCGCGAAGGACTGGGTGCGTTGGATTTCTACACCACCTGGAAGAGCGTCTATGTCGATTTCAGCGACCGCCTGCAACGCGCGCAGATCGACAACGCGGAGTAGAGGTTGCCGCCTCAGTGCCGTCGAGCTTTCGTCGGCATACGAATCAGCCCCGCATGGATGGCGGGGCTGATTCGTTTTCTGTCTGGCTTTCTACAAATCGGATTTTGCCTCAACGGTCTGGCCACTCGTCCACGACAATGCCAAGGTCGCTGAGCTTGCGAATCGTGGTTTCCATCTCGCGTCGGATCGCCGGACGCGAGGCTTTGTCCGCCAGTGGATACTCTTCGATGGCGACGACGCGACCATACGGCCACGCGCTTGTCGGCAGATCGATGAGCGCCCTGGGCAGATCCTGAAAACGAATCTGCAACTCCTGACGGCGTGCCGAAGCGGGACGCAGCAGGCCGCCCGCGCCCAGCGAACTTGGATTGGCATCGGCCTGCGTGATGCGCAGATTAATCATCTTCGCATCCACGCTCAGAAACGGATTCTGCCACGCGCCCGGTTCATGAACATCGACATAGCGACTCTTGGTGGGCAGAGGAATCGCGGCCAGTTGCGCGCGCTGCTGCTCGATGAGAGCGGAGTTGGCCGCCGAACGCTGCTCGGCGTTGGAAGCGGACGCAGCAACGCGCGCCAGGGCTGCAGGCTCATGATGACAGCCCGCAGCAAGGAAGCCAAGAGTCAACGTGGCCGCGATGGCCGCGCTTGGGTAAAGGCGATTCACCCCTATAGAATACCAGCCCTGCGAGTGTCTCATCGCTCCGTGGTGAACGGCGAAGCAGGCAGCCCGGCCTCGTTGTACAGATGACACTCCGGGCTGTTGGACCAGCCGTAACGTGCCTTGACCGGCGCAGGAACCGCAGCGCTTTGCAGCAGGATGGTTTCGCCATCGATGGTGGCGAGTGCGGGATGAAAGACCCCATCCGCGCCAGCCACTTCAAACCCGGTCAGTCCGCCGTGCTCGGTGTGCAGAGCCTGTGCGTGGTCAAACCATATCCGCAGTGCGTGGTCTTCGGTGGTTGCCTGGCGAAAGATCGGGCCGGAGTCCTCGACCGGCTCGCCATAGCTGATCTTTCGTGCTGCCAGTGCCAGTCGGTGGCCCACCGTCGCTTTGTCTGTCGGATGCACATTGTCCGGATTGCCGATATCGATGGTGACCGCCATGCCGGTGTTGCGCAGAGTCAGGGCGTCCAGTTGCGCCTGTCGGATGGTCGCCCAATCCTCGGCAGGCGTCGATTTGAAGTTGGCGATCTGTACAAAGAGAAACGGAAAATCTCCCTCGCCCCACTGCGCGCGCCAGTCGGTGATGAGCGTTTGAAACAGTCGCGCATAGATCGGCGCGCGCGCCAGCGGACTGTTACTTTCTCCCTGATACCAGATCACGCCGCGAATGGGAAACGGAGTCAGCGGTGCGATCATGCCGTTCCACAGCATCGACGGCGCCCACATATTCAGTTGCGGATGCCACGGAAACTGCGGTTCCGGCTGGCCCGCTGCCTTGGCTTCGGCGCGCATGCGGTCATGGAGTTTGTCCTCCAGTTGCATCGTCGCTTCGTCATCGGTCATCTGGCCGCGCACGGCAAAGACAGGAGCCAGCGCCGCATTCTGCCCAAGAGCTGTCATCCGTGTCCACGCCTCCGCGACGGTTCCGCCCCAGGTCGAGTCGATGACGCCAACCGGAACATGCTCGCGCTCGGAAATCTCCCGCGCAAAGTACCACGCCACTGCCGAAAAGTTGCGCGCGGAATCGGGCGTGGAGGCAACCCAGCCTGTGCCGCTGAAGTCTGGCTGCGCATAGTCGGCGGCAACCTTGTTGACGGTCAGCAGTCGCACACGGGGCAGGGAAGCAGCGGCCAGGTCTGTCGCCGCCGTGGCGGCTTTGTACATCTCGAATTCCATATTTGACTGGCCGCTGGCCAGCCAGAGATCGCCCACCAGCACATCGGTGAAATGCAGCGGCGCCTCCCCGGATGCTGATCCCTGAATCGTCAGGTCAAACGGCCCACCCGCCACGCCCGGTGACAAATACAGGCTCCAGCGCCCCAGTTCGCTGGCCGTGGTGGAGACCGTCTGCCCGCGAAAGCTCGCACGGACCGACTCGGCCGGAGCCGCCCAGCCCCAGATATGTACAGGCATCTCGCGCTGCACCACCATATGGTCGCTGAAGATGCGGGGCAGCCGAACCTGAGCCTGCGCTGCGCACAGGCCTAACGATGCGGCAACCAACCCCAGCCATGCGGCAGCCATGAAGCCAGGCAGTGGCAGTGAGCGGCGAAGTTGCTTCTGAGTGGAAGGCGATGCGGCAATTAGTCTCCTCATGAATCTCTCCTGATGGGTTACTTCAGAACCGGGATTTCAAAATCAAAATTCTTATAACCCAAAGCGGCACAGGCAAATTCCAGGCCAATCCGATAACGATATCACGATGGATTCCTCACTCGCCCGCTAGCAACCAGAGTGGGAAAGCCAATCGACTGTGGCTTTTCTGCCATACTTTGTGGGAAATCTGAATCGTTGAAGCAGCTTCGTTTCGAAATCGTGCATCCCAATCGAAAAGCAGTTCTATTTTGCTCGAAGACTCAAGCTCCATGCGGGATTCTGAACGCTGATGCCAAAACACACCCTCCCCATCGCGGTTCCAGTGTACGCAGTGGCTCGCTTTCTTTGCTTTGTCTTGCTTCTGTTCTTCGTGCTGCGCTCCTCCGTCCCGGCACAGGCGCAGGCAGCTCTGCTTCTGGAAGAGCCATACGGCGTCTTCGGCCACCTCAATCCCACCGGCCATGCCGCGCTTTACCTAAGCCACGTCTGCGCGGAGACACCCGTCAAGCTGCGCATGTGCGCGCCGGGCGAAAATGGCGTGGTGCTCAGCCGATACGAGGGCATCGGCCATTACGACTGGGTAGCGATGCCACTCATTCCTTATCTCTACTCGGTCAACTCCGCCTCTCAGGTGCCAGCCCGCGTCAGTGTTCCTATGGTGGCTCGACTTCGCAACCAATATCGCGAACGCTTTCTCGGCGAGTTCACCGACGGCATCCAGCGCGGCGGATTCTTCTCCGGCGGCTGGACCGAGTTGCTGGGCGCTGCCTACGAACGCCGCATCTATGCCCTCAGTTTTCAGACCACACGCGCCCAGGATGAGGCTGTGGTCCGAGCGCTCAACGATCGAGCCAACGTCTCCCACTTCCATCTGCTCACTGCCACTGCCTG
>JAJZCP010000204.1 GCA_021846065.1 Acidobacteriota bacterium | reverse complement strand
GATGAGCGAACAGGAGACCATGGATCTTTTCGCGGAAGGCCGCGCCTTTGGCAGCCGTCAGCCACTGCTGGCGCAGACGTCGGAGCTGCGCCAGTTTCGCCAGTATGTTGAGCGGACGGCTGGAGCAGCACTGGCCCTGGCGCAGGCCGCGGATGAACGCCACCGTGAACGGCGCCGCCGCATGCAGGAAGCACACCGTGCCGGCGATCCAACGGGCGGCATAGCAGGGGTGGGGCCGGGCCTGCTGCGGTTGGAAGAGAGCGGCCGCCTGTTGCGTGGCGCTGCCATGGAGCTGCAGGGTTCCATCCGCTCGCTGTCGAAGCTGCCGTTTGCCCGCAGTCTAACCGGGCTCGAGACTCCGCGAATCTTTGGCGTCGCGCACTCCATGCTGAGCGCCGCGAAGTACAACTGGACTCTCCCGGCATTCTCAAGCTTTATTCTCGGCTATCAAACGGAAGAGCCTCTGACGCTGCGGGAGCTTTCTGCATTGCCGCTCGCGCTGAAGCATGCCCTTGTTGAAGAAGCACTGGCTCAGACGACCGGCGCTGTCGGCAATCTTTCTACCAGCGATGCTGCTCTTGATGCGGCGCTGCGATCCTTGAATGAAGTCGGCCTGCCGATGTGGTCCAATCTCCTGGAGCCGCTGGTTCCCTTCGAGCCGATACTGCGCCAGGATCCGGCCAGCGCCTATGCAGCGATGGATTATGAAAGCCGCGAAGTATACCGGCTGGAGGTTGCGCGCATCGCGCGGCATAGTCCGCTGAATGAAGTGAAGGTCGCTCAAGCGGCACTGGAGCTGGCACAGGCGGCCAGCACGCGGCCGGATGAAGATGCGCGGATGACCGTGCGTCGCAGTCACATCGGCTATTACCTGCTGGGGCCCGGTTCAGCATCGCTGGAACAGCGGGTCGCCTTTGAGCCGACCGTACCGGAGCGTCTGCGCGCCGCGCTGCGCCGCTATCCGGACGACTTCTACATTGGCGGAATTCTGGTGTTGGGCCTGCTCATCATGGCGGCCATCATTGCGCCGCTGGTGCCTGCATACAGCCCGCTGGGCCGCCTTGCCCTCGCATTTCTATTGCTGCTGCTTCCGGCGTCGCAAGGCGCGGTGGAACTGGTAAATAACACCATCTCCGCGTTGTTCAAACCGCAGCCGCTGCCTAAGCTGGACTTTTCTGAAGGCATACCTGCAGACTGCCGCACGATCGTCGCCGTGCCAACGCTGCTGTTGCATGAAGCACAGGTGCGGGGACTGGTTGAGGATCTGGAAGTACGCAGCCTCGCGAACCAGGATGCCAACATTTCCTATGCGCTGCTGACAGATTTACCGGACTCGGTTGAAAAGCCCAGCGACCACGACTCCAACCCGCTGGTGATGCTGGCGGCCTCCATGATTGAACACCTGAACGAAAAGTATGCGGGTGAGACCTGTGGCGGATTCTTCATGCTGCATCGCCACCGCATCTTTAATCCGCGTCAGGGCGTGTGGATGGGGTGGGAACGCAAACGCGGCAAACTGATGGATTTAAACCGGCTAATTGTGGGGGGCATGGATGCATTCCCCATCAAGGCCGGTAATCTCGCCGCGCTGCAGGATGCGCGCTACGTGCTCACGCTGGACTCTGACACCAAGCTTCCGCGCGACTCCGTGCGTCGCATGGTGGGCGCCATCGCGCACCCGCTCAATCAGGCCATTCTCGATCCCCGTTTGAAGATTGTCACCGAGGGCTACGGGCTGCTGCAGCCACGCGTCAGCGTCACAGTGCAGTCGGTCGCCCGTTCGCGGCTGGCGTCGCTCTACTCCGGAGAAACCGGCTTCGATATTTACACGCGCGCCGTCTCCGACGTTTACCAGGATTTGTACGGCGAAGGCATCTTCACGGGAAAAGGGCTGTATGAGATCTCGGTCCTTCATGAAGCGCTCGAACACCGTTTTCCGCAGAATTTTCTACTGAGTCACGATCTGATCGAAGGGGCCTACGGCCGCGTGGGCCTGCTGACAGATGTGGAAGTGATGGATGATTATCCATCGCACTACAGCGCCCAGAACCGGCGCAAACATCGCTGGGTGCGCGGCGACTGGCAGATTCTTCGCTGGCTGCTCGACCGCGTACCGAATGACAAGCGCCAGCTTGTCCGCAACCCCATCTCTACCATCTCGCGCTGGAAGATTCTCGATAACCTGCGCCGCAGTCTGGTGGAACCGGCCATGTTCCTTTTGCTGGTTGCGGGATGGCTGTGGCTTCCCGGCCGGCCGCGCTACTGGACGATCGCCACGCTGCTTGTCTTTTTTGTTCCCGCGCTGGTCCAGACCCTGTTCTCTGTCGTGCGTGCCGCTGTGGCGGAGCAGCGCGGCTATGTCCCCATCGCCATCCGTAACTCGCTCGACGGCCTGTTCATTACCTGCCTCAACTTTGCCTTTCTTGCACACCAGACGTTGCTGATGGCGGATGCCATCTTCCGTTCGCTGGTCCGCAGCTTTGTTACCGGCCGCCGTCTGCTGGAGTGGGAGACCGCTGCCGAAGCGGAGACGGGCGCCAGCCGGCAGACCCCGGTGGAAATGACGATTCGCATGGTGCCACTCCTCTGCGTAGCGATCGCGCTGCTCGTGTGGATGGCGCACTCTGTCGCACTTCCCTGGGCTTTGCCGATTCTCTTGCTCTGGGCACTCACCCAGCCCATTACGCGGTGGTTGAATCGACCGACACACGACGCCGAAATTCATCTTTCCGGCAGCGACGAAAAATTCCTGCGCCAGGTCGCGTGGCGTACATGGCGCTATTTTGCCCGGTTCTCCACGCCGGCCGGCCACTTCCTGATACCGGACAACGTTCAATTGGAGGAAGATGGCTCCTTCCGCGAGGCCATGCGCCTGTCGCCGACCAACGCGGGCCTGCAACTGAACGCGCGCCAGGCGGCGATTACGCTCGGCTACCTGACACTGCCGGAATACGCCGAACAGACGCTGCAAAATCTACAGACGCTGGATGCCATGCCCAAGTGGCGCGGCCATCTGTTGAACTGGTTTCATACGGACACGCTGGAGCCGATCAAGCCCTATATCGCCTCAAGCGTGGACAGCGGCAACTTTCTGGCGTCGCTGTGCAGCCTGCGTATGGGCACGCTGGCGCTGCAGGAGACGCCACTGCTGCGGCCGCTCGCAACCGGCCTGGCAGATGTCGCCTGCGTGGCCAAAAAGCCCTCCGATCTCGACCGGAAAGTGAACGGACTTCTGCGGGAAAGCGAGCGTCACCCCTCAAAAAACTGGCTGAAAGGGATCCTGGGCCTGGTTCCGGCTGCGACCGACGAACCGACGCCGATGGAAGAGCGGCTGCGCGCAGTCAATCACTTCGTGTTGAAGTATCTGCCCTGGCTGCACCCGCAATTCTCGTCCGTCCTCCAGGCGCCAGCCGACGACGACTATACACCGAAGTCGGCGCTCGCCACCTGCCGGGAGCTCGCCGGCGCGACCGCTGCCGACACCGCCGCCAGCGCCGCATTGCGGGCTGCCGCGCAGCGCTGGGAGACGCTGCTGGCGCAGCTGGATACGATTGCTGAAATCTCCGGACGCATGTTCCGCGACACGGATTACAAGCCGCTCCTGGACCCCTACCGCCTCTGAAATTCCCCAGGGAAT
>JAJZCP010000203.1 GCA_021846065.1 Acidobacteriota bacterium | reverse complement strand
GCCTGGTGGCGGTCGCCATTGCCCTGAATGTCCGCTGGGTCATCCTCAACTGGCATGAAATTGTCCCGCTGGTTTTGGGCGTAATCTTCTTCGGTTTGCTCATCGCCGGCGTGGTGCTCAACACTATATTTCTGGTGCGCGAGGTTCGCCGCAACGAGCGCCACGACAGCTTTTTGAACGCCGTAACGCATGAGTTAAAGACGCCCATCGCCTCCATCCGCCTGTACCTGGAGACGCTGCAACGCCGTGAACTGCCCGAGGAAAAGCGCCAGGAGTTCTACAAGGTAATGCTGGCCGACAGCGACCGGCTGCTGGCGACTGTGGAGCAAGTGCTGAAGGCGGGTGAAGTCGGCCAGCGCGGCGCCGATGACATCAACGTGCAGGTGAATATTGAGCAGATGGTGGAAGAATGTGCGACCACATTGATGCTGAGAAACCATCTGCCGCCGGAGGCCCTGAGCATCACCCGCGACACGGGGAAGTTGTCTACGCTGGTTCTCGGCAATCCGGAAGATCTGCGTGCTGCGGTGATGAACATCCTCGACAACGCGGTGAAGTATTCGCCGAAAGATCCGCACATCCGCGTGCAGATCGCCGTGGAACACGATGCCTGGGTTGTCGTGCGTGTCTCGGATAATGGAATTGGAATTTCGCGGGCCCACATTAAACGCATCTTCCGCCGCTTTTACCGCGCGCCCAGCATGGCCGTGTTGCGCTCCAAGGGCACCGGGCTGGGACTGTTTCTGGTGCGAACCATCGCTCGCCAGCATGGGGGCGATGCTATGGCGCATAGCGAAGGCGAAGGCCGCGGCACAACCATTACACTGCAGCTGCCGCGCATCCTGAACTCCTAAAGGTCTGGACGAAACCTATGACAGCCCCTGAAACAGCATCGCCCGCCCTGCAACTGCAGCCACAGCCGGCCCGCATCCTGATTGTTGAGGATGAGACTCATCTTGCGGAAGGATTGCTCTTCAATCTGCAGGCGGAGGGCCACCAGGCCCAGGTGGCGCCCGACGCGGAGCGGGCGCTGGAGCTGTTGTTGGAGCAACGCGAAGCATTCGACGCGATCGTGCTCGACATTATGCTGCCGGGCGCTGACGGCTTCAGCGTGGCGCGCGCGCTGCGGGCGGCACAGGTTTACACGCCGATTCTCATGCTAACGGCGCGGGGCCGCGCGGAGGATGTGCTGGAGGGATTCGCGGCGGGCGCCGATGATTACCTGCCGAAGCCGTTCGATCTATCCATTCTGCTGGCGCGGCTAAATGGGTTGCTGCGTCGCACCCGGTGGCTGCAACCGCCATCGCCCGGCCAGGCTACAGGCGCGCACGACATCTACCAGTTCAGCGGCAAGACGCTCGACTTTTCGCTGCTTGAGCTGCGCGCCGGCGATCGTCAGATTCGCCTGACACTGATGGAGGCCGAGCTGCTGCGGCACCTTGTGCGCAATCCCGAACGGGCGATCTCCCGCAGCGAGATTCTCGAGGAGGTGTGGCACGTGCATGAAGACACAGACACCCGCGCCATCGATAACTTTATTGTGCGGCTGCGGCGGTACCTTGAAGACGACCCCGCGCACCCTGTTCATCTGCAGACGGTGCGCGGTGTGGGGTATCGATTTATTCCAGAGCTGCCAGAGTAATTCCCCCCCGCTACGCCGCGATGCGGGTGTGCGGGCGCTGCAGCGAAGCCATGGCGTCGGGGACGTTATAGGCCATCGCAAGCTGATGCAGATCCGCGCGCACCCTCTGCCATTGGGTCATAACATCCGGCCCCAGCTGCAGGGAGTTGACCAGCGAATCGATCTGCTGCGCGGACGCCATTACATCCTTGAGAGAATTTGCTCCGTTCTTTGTCTTGTTGAACGACTTTTCCATCTCTTTCGTCTGCCGCACAAAGTTCGCCATGGTATGCTCCGCATCCTTGGCCTGGCTGGTCTTGCGGACCGAGCTCTTCTTGACGGCAGCATCGAACTTCGGCTTCATGGCCCGCGCATCCTGGGTCAAGTTGCGCATGTATCCACGCACGTCGCTGTCGCTGACGCGAGATTGCGCCTGCGCCGTACGGCCGCTCACCGTGACGCCCAGACCGGCCAGCAGCAGAACAACCAAACCCGCGCGCATTCTTCCGCAACCACTCCAAAACATCTTCATCGAAGCTGTCTTCTATCGCCTTTCACGGGAATGGGATTCCGGCTGGCGATCTGAAGTTGCATACCGGCACCAGGCGATTACCAGATGCGAACCCGATTTTCCGGTGTCAGGTATAAAGTTTGCCCCGGCTTGACATCGAAAGCGGTGTACCACGCATCAATGTTCCGCACCGTGTCGGCGCGGTACTGCGCGGGCGCATGCGGATCGGTGAGCACCTGCTGCCGCAGCGCGGCAGGCCGCTCCTTGCTGGCCCAGTTCTGGGCAAAAGCGATGAAGAATTGCTGATCGCCGGAGAAGCCATGAAATTCGGGCGCAGCTGCTCCTTTGAGCGACGCATGATAGCCGTCATACGCGGCCGAGATTCCTGCCACATCGGCAATGTCTTCAGCCAGGGTCTGCTTGCCGTTCACAGCCAGATCTGGAAAAGGCCGGTAGGTATCGTACTGCGCCGCCAGTTTGGCGGTGGCTGCGTTGAAGTGCGCCAAATCCTGCGGCGTCCACCAGTCACGCAGCGCGCCCTTGGAATCAAACGTGCTGCCTTCGGTGTCGAAGGTGTGGCTGATCTCGTGCCCAATCACAGAACCGATGGCGCCGTAGTTGGCCGCCGCCGGGGCCTTGGGATCAAAGAATGGCGGCTGCAGAATCGCCGCCGGAAAATTCAGCGCGTTCTGCAGCGGTAAATTCACGGCATTCACTGTCTGCGGTTCCATGGACCACTCATGCCGATCGACGTTGCTTCCCAGCCGGCCAACCTGCTGCTGATAGCGGAAAAGTTTGCCGCGCCAGACATTGCCAAACAGTGAATCCGGCTTAATGACGTAGCCGCTGTAGCTCTTCCACGTCTCCGGATATCCGACGCCGACATAGAGCGTGCTCAACTTGGCTTCAGCCTCTGCCTTGGTGGCCGGGTTCATCCACTGCAGCCGCTCAATACGTTGGCGAAAGGCAGCGATGATGTTGGCAACCATGGCCTGCGCCTCCGCCTTAGCCTGCGGCGAAAAATACTTCTGCGCGTAGATTTGGCCGACCGCATCTCCCAGATACACGTTCACCAGGCCCACACCGCGCTCCCAGCGCGGCGACTGCTGCGGCACACCATAAAGCGTCTGGCCGAAGAAGTGAAACTCCTCATCTGCAACCGCCTTAGGCAGCGCGCCGGCGTACTGCTCCAGCATGTGGTACGTCAGCCAGTCTTTCCAGGTATCGAGCGGCGTCGAGGCGACCAGCGCTGACTCGCCGGTGAATGCGGAAGGCTGCCACACATAGAACTGTTTCTGGTTGGCGAGGCCCGCGGCCTTGAAGAATGTTGCCCAGTCCAGCCCGGGCGCTTTCGCGGCGAAGTCCTGCGTCGTCCAGAGATTGTTCGCCTTGTGAACGTCCTCATTCTCCGCCAAGCTGAGATGCTTTTCGGCTATTGCACGCTCCAGCGCAAGGATGCGATCGGCGCGCATCTCCGGCTCGCTGATGTTCGCCAGCCGCAGCATGGCGACCACATGA
>JAJZCP010000202.1 GCA_021846065.1 Acidobacteriota bacterium | reverse complement strand
CGCCGATGAGATTGCTCGCTTGCACGAAACGGGCCAGCCGGTTCTTGTCGGCACCACGTCGATTGAAAAGTCTGAATTGCTTTCGCAGATTCTGCAGCGCAAGGGCGTCCGCCACGTCGTTCTGAACGCCAAATTTCATGAACGGGAGGCGGAGATCGTCGCCCAGGCCGGGCATCTGGGTATGGTGACCATCGCGACCAACATGGCCGGTCGCGGCACCGATATTCTCCTCGGCGGCAATTCCGAATTTCTGGCCCGTCAGGAACTGGTCAAGCGCAACCGTGCCCGCGCTGTCAGCGCGGCCGAGGGAGAAATCTCGCCGACCGCAGCTCCCGGCATGCTTCGCTTCTACTATCAGGGGCAGGAGTTTGAAACGCCCGAAGCGGACTGGCAGGAGGTTCACTCCGGCTACGCGGCGCAGGCGTCGCAGGAGCGCGAAGCCGTGCTGGCTGCGGGCGGGCTCTTCATCATCGGCACCGAGCGGCATGAGTCCCGCCGCGTCGACAATCAGCTGCGTGGCCGCGCCGGCCGCCAGGGCGACCCAGGCGGCTCCCGATTCTTTTTGTCGCTAGAAGATGACCTGATGCGCATCTTCGCCAAAGAGTGGGTCTCAACCCTGCTCCAGCGGCTGGGCATGGAAGAGGGCGTGCCCATTGAATCCAAGCTCATCACCCGTCGCATTGAAGCTGCGCAAAAAGCCGTCGAGGGCCAGAACTTCGAGTCGCGCAAGCATGTGCTGGAGTACGACGATGTGATGAACAAGCAGCGCGAGGCCGTTTACGGCACGCGCCGCCAGTTGCTGGAAGGCTCCGATCAGCGCCAGCTCATCACCGATGACTTTGTCTCGAACATCCTCAGCACTCTGCTCGACAAGCATGCGCCCGAGAATCTGCACCCCGACCAATGGGACGCCAAGGCGCTACAGGATGCCGTGATGATGCAGTTCGGCATGGATGTGAGTGCTGAAGGCATCAAGATTTCTGAACTGAACCGGCACGAACTCGGCGAGACCCTGTTTGAGCGGCTGCAGGAACGGTATGCCGCCAAAGAACAGATCATCGGTACCGAGGCCATGCGATACCACGAACGCATGATCATGCTGAGCGTGCTCGATGGCCTTTGGAAAGACCATCTGCTGGCGATGGATCAGTTGAAAGAAGGCATCGGGCTGCGTGGCTATGGCCAGCAGGACCCGCTCATCGCCTACAAGAAGGAGTCGTTCGAAGCCTTCGAAGCGCTGATGAGCCGCTTCCAGGAAGATACTGTGCGCTTCCTGTTCCGTATGCAGATCATGGGGCCCGACGGGCAGGAGATCACCATTCCCGTGCGTCCGCGGGAACAGGCTTTCGTCCTGCAGGGAGGCTCGGAGAATGCAGCCGAGCCTCCCGCGCAGCCGGCGGCCTCGCGGCCGCACAGTGCGCCTGTGCGGTCGGCCGCCAACGGCTCGTCGAATGGTTCGCTTGCCGCCACGATTCCTATTCCGACGCGCGCACCGGCCACGACCATCGACTCGCTCGAAGAAGAGTTTCAGCGGCGCAAAAAACGCGAGCTGCAGCAGGCGCGGATGGCGGGCTCCGGGGAGACCGCGGAGGTAGCGCAGCGCCGCGCAGGGGACAAAGTGGGCCGCAATGATCCCTGTCCCTGCGGCTCCGGCAAGAAGTTCAAAAAATGTCACGGGACGGAAGCGTAACCGCGGCCGAGGCTTGATACGCCGTCCGCTGCCAATGCATCTACCTTTGTTGGAGCATAGAATGCACGCGGCTTGAAGCACGGGTGACCAGGAGGGCAAAGAAAATGAAGATCGGCAGAGTCCTGACAGTAGCATCGATTGCCGGCGCCGCCGTGGCGGCGCTGGTGCTTGAAGCCCGGCGCAATCAGAAGTCTGAGGTGCTGGCGGGAAAAACGGTTCTCGTCACCGGGGGCTCTCGAGGCTTCGGACTGGCAATCGCCCAGGAGTTTGGCCGTCGCGGCGCCCGCTTGATTCTGCTCTCGCGAAATCAGGAAGACCTGAACAACGCCCGCCGCGCTCTGCTTTCCCGCGGGGTCGCGGAGAGCGACATCATGACGCTTGTCTGCGATCTGAAGGACTACGGACAGACGCAGGCCGCCGTGGCGCGGGCCACACAGCGGTTCGGACAGATCGACATTCTCATTAACAACGCCGGCATCATTACCGTCGGCCCGGTGGAGAACCAGCCGCTGGAGGCTTTCCACGACGCCATGGAGAGCAACTACTACACCATGCTGCACGCCACGCTTGCGGTGTTGCCGCAAATGCTGGCCCGGCGGGACGGCAGCATCGCCAACATCACTTCCATCGGCGGCAAGCTGGCCGTACCGCACCTGCTGCCGTATTCCGCCAGCAAATTTGCGGCGGTCGGCTTCTCGCAGGGACTGGGCGCGGAGGTGCGCTCCAAGGGCATCCGCGTGACCACCGTTTGCCCGGGCCTGATGCGGACCGGCTCCCACGTGCACGCAAAATTTACCGGCGACCGCGAGCGCGAATACCGCTGGTTCAGCCTGAGCGCCAACCTGCCCGGCATCTCCGCCAGCGCGGCTCACGCTGCTAATCGAGTGGTCAACGCGGTTCTGGCCGGGGAGACAGAGATCGCCATCACGCCCCAGGCGGCCGTCGCCTCCATGCTGGCGCAGGTTGCCCCCGCTTACACATCTGCCGCGATGCAATGGGTAAACAGCAAGCTGCTGCCCGCGCCAGTCAACGGGGGATCCGATGCACCGGAACCCGGAAGCACCGTGCGCGGATCGCGTGATCTTCGCCGTCTCATTCCTCTGGGCAGCCGTGAACGCCGCCCGTTCAGCGCATCATCCGCATCTACTGCATCTTGAAGTTTTCTGCCTTGGCAAGCTGCGCCAGCTGCTGCTCCCGCTGATCGGCCTGTGAGCGCAACCGCATCACCGTGTCCTGCATGGACTGCATGTCATTCGACACGGCCGCCTGTTGCGTCAGATGCTGGTCATTCTTGAGATATGCATTCAGCTGACCCAGGTAATTCGCATCGAATTGCGGCCCCGACATCTTCTTCAGGTCTTTCTCTGCCTTTTTGGTCTCTTTCGGAATCTCCGGAGAAGCCATCATGCCCTGATTCATTCCGTCGGCGCTCATTCTGCTGTTCAATTCCGTGCCGGCCTGGCGATTCTCATTAATGATCTGCTGGGCGAACTTTTTCACTCCGTCGTTTTGACTGCTTTTCTCCGCAATCTTACTCAGCTCCGTCTCCGCCTTCATGTTGCGGCGCATGTTACCAATAAAATTCATCTGCTCGCTGTTTTGCGTTGCATTCATGCCGGGCTGCATACCCGGCGTCATGCCCGGCGTCATGCCTGCCTGAGGGTTCTGTTGTTGCATGCCGCCCATTGCGCCGCCCGTTGTTCCCCCGCGCATCTGCGCATGCGCCGCGCCGGCCGCCGTCAGCGCTGCGGCCAGCATCGCGCCCAGCACCAATTTCCGCATATCCAATTGCATGATGATCCCCTCCACAATATTTTCTACGACACAAGGTTAGACGGCATTCACCCCCGGCAAGTCTGCCTGTCCGCAGAAGTCCGAGGCTGATTCGCGGTATCTTTGCAGAAAGCAGAGAGTTCCGACCCGCTGAATGCCCGCTCCCGTCCTCCAGGCCGTTGATCTTTCTCGCACCGTCA
>JAJZCP010000201.1 GCA_021846065.1 Acidobacteriota bacterium | reverse complement strand
CTCTCTCTATCAGAACAATCGCGACGGCACGTTCGAAGATATCTCGATTCCCGCAGGCATCGGGATGGACACCAAATGGATGAGCGGTTGGGGGTTGAAGTTCTTCGACTACGACAACGACGGGAACCTTGACCTGATTCTGGGGAATGGATTTCCCGATGATCTGGTCGACCGCGAATCCCACTACGTCACGTATGAAGAGCCGCTCATGCTCTTCCACAACGATGGCAAAGTTTTTCAGAATGTCAGCCGGGAGAGCGGCCCGGTTTTTCAGCAAAGGTTTGCCACCCGCGGCCTGGCAGTCGGCGATTTCAACAATGACGGTGCGGTGGACGTTCTGGTCGCTGTCAACGATGCGGCGCCGCTATTGCTGAAAAATAATGTGGGGGCGAAGAATCACTGGCTGGGCGTACGGCTCGTCGGCCGCAAATGCAATGCGGACGCCATCGGCGCACGCATTCGCTACCAGGCGCAGGACCTGACGCGCAGCCGCATGAAGACGGGTGGCGGCAGCTTTCTTTCTTCGCACGATCCACGCCTGGTGCTAGGCATCGGTGCGCGAACCAAAATCGATTGGGTGGAAATTGTCTGGCCGCAACCCAGCGGCGCCGTCGAACGATTTACTAATCTGCCTATCGACCGCTACGTCACGCTGGTGGAAGGTACGGGCAAGTGGACGTAATTCTGTCCGCCGAAGCTTCACTCAGGAAACGGAGCGTTTGCCTGCGCGATCCGGATGCGGTGATCGGTGAAGTAGCCGTGCATCTCCGGCACATACACCTTCGGCATGTGGCAGGTCGTGCAATTCTGCTTTGCCACTGGACAGGCGGCTCCAGGATGCGATGCCGTCTTCGGAGCCTTGGCATCCGTCACATGGCAGGAGAGGCAGTTGCGGTCATAGGATGCAGCGCTGGTTTGCAGCGGCACATGCGGGTCGTGACACGCCATGCAAGTCAGCCGGACGTCCGGTTTGCTGCGCCAGCATCGGCTCGTCTCCAGGCGATAAGGCGGTGACCGCGTGGTTGAGGGGCCATGCACGCCGGAAAGTTTCAAATCCCACCAGGTACTGTGGCAGGCTCCGCAAAAGTCAATCGAATCGGCTGGGCTCAGCCGGGCGGGATTAAGGATGGTCCCCATTTTGAGCGGTGCTTTGCCGTGCTGATAGGCCTGCATGGCAGCGACATGCGCGGCGCCGGGACCATGGCACGCCTCGCAGGAGACTCCGGGGATCAGGCCCGCAGGATCGAACTTTCCTCCGATCGTGGCAGCCGTCGTGTGGCAGCCAAAGCAATGGGTCAGTTCGCCGGAGTCGACGACCCGGCCCATCGCCTCCTCCAGATCCTTTGGATGGGCCAGCGCTCGCGCCGGGGTGAAATTCAAATTCTTCAGGCTGGTGAAGTAGGTGGCGCGAGCCTCGTAAATCTTGCCGTCATCTTTAGGAAACAGATAGGACTGGCCGACTTCAGGCGTACCGAACGCCCACCCCAGCGGCGCGCTCAAGGTATTCTTGCCGTCTGTCACGGTGTAGATGGGCCCGTGGCTGCCGGTGTGAATCTGGTACAGATACGCACCGGACTGAAAACTAAGCTCAGGATGGGCATGCAGATTGGGTGCGTCTTTTGCAATGGCGAAGGTGCGAGCCATCGGCGTAGTCGCCTGTGTGGCGGCAACCGAAGCATGGCATTTGGCGCACGTGGCTGGACCCACATAATTTTTCCGCGTTCCCTGGTCCTGCGTCGGCCAGAAGCCCGGATCAGCCAGATGATCGCTCGTGGAGAGTTGTCCGAAGGCGGCACCCGTCAGCAGGCTAAGCAGAAAAGTGGCCACGAACGTAGCGACCGTCCATCCGCGCGATGTAGGGGAATGCGTCTGCAGCATGAATTTGCGCCAGCTCGCGTCCCGTTTTACGTTCAAACCAGGGTGCGTGCAAGGGATGATTTCTGATCTTACAACTGCCTCGTGTCGCCGTGGGCGCAGCCGCATTCGCCCATTCACCCGTCGCCCCGCCGCTTGCTGCCTGACGCGCCCCACGCATATCCTTTGGTTGATATGACGTCTCCTCTCGGCGCGTCCGCCGGCGCCACCGCAACGCGTTCCCCGCATGGAGGCGTTTTCACTGACCCAGCCGCGCGCCGACCCCGAAGGGTCTGGCCTACGTTCGTTGCCGCGGCATTGATCGCATCTTCCCTATTCTCCATGGCCTCCGCAGTGGATCAGTCCGCTGCAGTTCCCTCGGCGGAGAAGGAGCTCCATCACCTTGAGGAGAAGGCCAACGCGGCGCGCTCGAGCGGCGATCCCGCGCAGGTAATCGGGGACAATCGCCAGCTTACGGCAGTGGCGCTGCGCATGATGGGGCAGCTTCGTCTACTGGAATCCGCGTATCCGCAGGCCATTGCGTTATACCAGCGCGCTTTGACGTTTCAAGACACCGCGGATGCGCGTGTCGATCTTAGCATCGCGCAGCTAGCCGGTGGTCGCGTTACGGATGCGATTCATGAGGCGTCCGGTGTGCTCGCCGCGGACCCCTCCAGCCTTCGCGCGACAGAGGTGCTGGGGCGGGCTTATCTGCGGAACGGAGATTTTGCGAAGGCCGCGGATGCGCTGCGCAAGGCGGTCGCCGCGCGTCCCCGCGATCTCGAGCTGCAATTCCTGCTGGCAACGGCCCTGATGCATTCACAGTCTCCGGCTGCAAAGCAGGAGGCTCAGACCGTCTTTCAGCGCATTGCTTCGCTGCACGGAAATACGGCCGCGCTCCATGTTCGTTTCGGCCAGATCGATCGCGAGGCGGGCGACATGCCCGCGGCGGAAGAGCAATTCCGCAAGGCTATTGCGCTCGATCCTTCCAGCCCGGACGTCCACTACTACTTAGGGCTGGCGGAGTTGGCCAGCAACGACTGGAAGCCGACCGACGCCGCTGTCCAGCAATTTCATGAAGAACTGAAATACCACCCCGACGACTTTGCGGCGAATTACATCCTCGGAGTCATGGCGTCCACCGATCGGCAGTACGCCATCGCCGATAAATATCTGCAGCGCTCCGTGAAAGCCAATCCTGCCTGGCCCGACTCCTGGCTGTATCTGGGATTGAACGCGTATGCGCAGGGGGACATGAAGACCGCAGAAACCATGCTCCGGAAAGCAATCGTCACCACGGGCAGTGATGAGTCGCGTTCGAACTATCAGATTCGCCGGGCATACATCGACATGGGCCGCATCCTGTCGCAGTCCGGCCGGCAGCAGGAGGCCGAGACCTATCTGGCAAAGGCGCGCGAGCTCCAAAACAAGGTGATGCAATCCGATCAGCAGAGTCTTGCTGCGGTCGCGGCCGCTTCGGGTGCGGGCTCCATTGCGGCGGCGGTGCCACTGGCGCAGCCGTCGCTTGGTGGCGAACATGCAGCGGAGGCAAACATAAACCCGGCAGCGCCGCTTTCGCCCGAAGATCTTGCAGGCAGCACGCTGTCTCCGGCGCAACGGACGGAGGCGCAGGCCCAGGAGAAGAACCTGCGCCTGGTGCTGGCGCAAAGTCTGAGCGACATGGGGACGGCCGAAGCCATTCAAAACGACTTCCCGGCTGCACTCGAGGACTTTCAGCAGGCGGCGGCTTGGAGCGACGCTGTTCCCCGACTTGCCGCCAACCTTGGCCAGGTCGCCTTCCGGATGAAGGACTAT
>JAJZCP010000200.1 GCA_021846065.1 Acidobacteriota bacterium | reverse complement strand
GCGTGGAACTCCATCGTCGCCTTTCGCCTGAACATGTTTACGCTGATCGGCCTTGGCGTGGGGGCGAGCTATCTGTACAGCATCGTGCTGCTGGTGCTGTCGCATCGGCTGATGCCGGGATTGCGGGACGAAGAAGGATCGTTGCATCTTTATTTCGAGCCTGCCGCGGTGATCACCACACTGGTGCTGCTGGGGCAGGTGCTGGAGTTGCGGGCGCGCAGCCGGACAAATTCCGCGCTGCGGGCGCTGCTGAATCTGGCGCCGAAAACGGCGCGGCTGGTGCGGCCCGACGGCAGCGAGGAGAACGTCCTGCTGCCGCTGGTCAAGGTCGGCAACCAACTGCGGGTGCGTCCGGGCGAGCGCGTGCCGGTGGACGGCGTGGTGCTCGAAGGCAACAGCAGCGTGGATGAATCGATGATCTCCGGCGAGCCGGTCCCGGTGGAAAAAGGCCCATCGAGTCCGCTGACCGGCGGCACAGTCAATGGCACGGGCGGACTGCTGATGCGCGCCGAGCGGGTGGGCCGCGCCACCTTTCTCAGCCAGATCGTCCGCATGGTGGGCGAGGCGCAGCGTACCCGCGCGCCGATCCAGCGGCTGGCGGACCGGGTTTCGAGCTGGTTTGTGCCGATTGTCGTGGTGATCTCGATCGTCACGTTTGTTGCGTGGCACCACTTTGGACCGCACCCGCATATGGCGCACGCCCTCGTCGCGGCGGTCGCCGTCCTCATCATCGCGTGTCCGTGCGCGCTGGGGTTGGCCACGCCGATGTCGATCATGGTGGGCATGGGGCGGGGCGCGCAGGCCGGGGTGCTTGTCCGCAATGCCGCGGCACTGGAGACCTTCGCCCAGGTCAAGACTTTGGTGGTGGACAAGACGGGCACGCTGACCGAAGGCAAGCCGCGGGTGACGCAGATCGTCGTATTGGATGGCCTGCCGGAGCAGGAGATTTTGCGGCTGGCGGCAAGTCTGGAGCGATCGAGCGAACATCCGCTGGCGGGTTCCATCCTGCGGGCCGCGGAAGATCGGCAGTTGAAGCTCGGCTCGGCGCAGGATTTTCAGGCCATTGCCGGCAAGGGAGCTACCGGGACAGTGGAGGGCCACAGCGTAGCTGTTGGAAATCTGGCGCTGATACAGGAGCGGGGAATTCCGGTGGAGGACACAGAAGGTCGCGGCAGCGAGATGGAACGGCAAGGCGCGACGGTGCTTTACGTTTCCATCGATGGCCGCATGTCCGCAATCCTGGCGGTGACGGACCCGATCAAGGAGTCGGCGCGGCAGGCGATCCAGGCGCTGCGCAAGGGCGGAATGCGGATTGTGATGATGACGGGCGATACGCGCGCAACGGCTGAGGCGGTGGGTCGCCAGTTGGGCATCGACCGGGTCGAAGCTGGAGTCCTGCCTGAGGCAAAAGCGGCAGCCGTCCTGGACCTGCGCAAGCATGGCCGGGTCGCGATGGCGGGTGACGGAATCAACGATGCACCGGCGCTGGCCGTGGCGGATGTCGGGATCGCAATGGGCAGCGGCACGGATGTCGCCATCCAGACGGCAGGCATTGTGCTGGTGCGGGGCGATTTGAGCGGCCTGGTGCGGGCGCGCCATTTGAGCAAAGCCACGACCAGGAACATTCGACAGAACCTGTGGTTTGCCTTCCTCTACAACACATTGGGGATCCCCATCGCGGCAGGCGTTTTGTACCCATTCTTCGGGATCTTGCTCAGTCCGGTGATCGCCAGCGCGGCCATGATGCTGAGTTCCGTCTCGGTGATCGGCAATGCCTTGCGTCTGCGCACGATCCGGTTGTAGACGATTTTCAGTCGATAAAGACCGAAGGATAGCTTCGCGAACCTTTCGACAAGCGCAGCGCAGGCTCTGGACACCCGACGGTATTCGCTGCGAACAGTTGAGTTGTTAGAATCGACACATACCGATGAAGTGCCCTTATTGTGGATTCACGCAGGACCGTGTCGTCGATTCGCGCGAAAGCAAGGAAGCCGATTCCATTCGGCGCAGGCGCGAGTGCGAGCGCTGCGAAAAGCGCTTTACCACCTATGAGCGCCTGGACGAAATCCCCTACATGATCGTTAAGAAGGACGGTCGCCGGGAGAAGTTCGAGCGGCAGAAGATTTTAAGCGGCCTGCTGCGCGCTTGCGAAAAGCGTCCGGTGCCTGCGGCGCAACTGGAAGCGATCGTCAACCAGGTGGAAAGTTTCGTCGTCGATTCCGCCGAGCGCGAGCGCAGTTCCGCCGAGATCGGCGAAACGATTATGCGCCAGTTGAAGGCGCTGGATACCGTGGCCTACATCCGGTTTGCCTCCGTGCATCGCGACTTTCAGGACGTAAACGAATTCAAGTCGGAGCTGGATTCGCTCTAGCGCCGGCACGAGATTTTTCGCTCCACGCAGAATGACAACGTTGAAGCTCGGCAAAGAGGAAGATAACGAGATGAATGCAAATCAAACTCCACGGGAGCATCGGGTGACCCTGATTCCCGGCGATGGCATTGGACCGGAGATCACCCGCGTCGTGGTCAGGATTCTGGAAGCCACTGGCGCCAGGTTCCAGTGGGAAGAATCCCTCGCGGGAGCGGAAGCGTATGAGCGTTACCAGGAGTACATCCCGAAGGAACTTTATCTTTCCATCGAGCGCAATCGCGTGGCGCTCAAGGGGCCTGTGACCACGCCGATCGGCGGCGGCTTTACCTCCATCAACGTAACGCTGCGCAAGTATTTCGAGCTTTATGCGAACTATCGACCGATCCGCAATCTTCCCGGATTGCCGACGCATTATCCCGGCATCGACCTGCTCATCATCCGCGAAAATACAGAGGGCGAATATGTCGGCATCGAGCATGAGGTGGTGCCGGGCGTGGTGGAATCGATCAAGATCATCACGGAAAAGGCCTCCACGCGGATTGCGGAGTTTGCGTTCAACCACGCGCGCAAGGAGGGCCGCAAGAAGATCCACTCCATCCACAAAGCCAACATCATGAAGATGTCGGACGGCCTTTTTCTGCGCTGCGCCCGCGACGTGGCGAAAAAATATCCCGACATCGTGTACGGCGAGCATCTGGTTGACAACACCTGCATGCAACTGGTCACAAACCCTTACCAATACGACATGCTGCTGCTGGAAAACCTTTATGGCGACATCATCAGCGACCTGTGCGCTGCGTTCGTGGGGGGCCTGGGCCTTGTGCCGGGGGCCAACCTCGGCAAGGATTGCGCGATATTTGAAGCGGTCCACGGCTCGGCGCCGGACATCGCGGGCAAGAACATCGCCAACCCGACGGCGCTGCTGCAGTCGGCAGTGCTGATGCTGAGGCGCCTGGAAGAGACCGACGCGGCCGATCGCGTGCAGCGCGCAATTGAAAAAGTCTACGAAGAGAAGAAATCGCTGACGCGCGATGTAGGCGGTACAGCGGGGACCAACGAGTTTGGCGATGCCGTGATTGCCGCGCTCGCCGACTGATCGCCGGAATGGAAGGATGAAGATGTTGAACGGCAGCAAGTTTCGATGGACTGTTTCATCCGCGATGCTCATGGTCCTCGCAATGGCTGGATGTAACAGGAAGCCATTGCCGAAAACGGGCGCAGACGACTCCGGGCAGACGACATCGCAGGGCGTCCGCTACACCAAGGTCGATCCGGCGACTTCCGGTACTGTCACGGGAACGGTCCACTTCTC
>JAJZCP010000199.1 GCA_021846065.1 Acidobacteriota bacterium | reverse complement strand
CCTGGTGCTGAAAAACTTCAATTTCCATCTGCATCCAGAGGAGCGGGTGGCGCTGATCGGTGAAAATGGTCAGGGCAAAACGACGATCGTGAAGTTGATCACGCGCCTGTACGATCCGACCGAAGGGCAGATTCTGATCGATGGTGTGGACCTGCGCGACTACGACATTGAAGATTTGTGCCACGAGATCGGTGTGATCTTTCAGGACTTTATGCGATACGAGATGACCGCGCGGGACAACATCGCAGTGGGACGCATTGAAGAGCGCGACCACCTGGATCGCATTGCGGAGGCCGCCCGCATGAGCCTGGCTGACGAGGTGATTGCAAAGCTGCCCGAGCATATGCATCAGCAACTGGGCCGCCGCTTTGATGGCGGCGTGGACCTGTCTGGCGGCGAATGGCAACGTATGGCGCTGGCCCGCGCGTACCTGCGCAATGCGCAACTGCTGATCCTCGATGAGCCAACTTCGGCGCTGGATGCGCGCAGCGAGCAGGAGGTGTTCCAGCGTTTTGCGGAGCTGACACAGGGCAAGATGGCGCTCCTGATCTCGCACCGCTTTTCAACCGTGAAGATGACGGATCGCATTGTGGTGCTGTCGCATGGCGTGCTGACGGAAGAAGGCACACACGACGAGCTGGTGCGCCGCGGCGGTCTGTATGCGGAGATGTTCGAGATGCAGGCGGCGAGCTACCGATGAACCAGACGGAGACCATGGATCTTTTCGCGGAAGGCCGCGCCTTTGGCAGCCGTCAGCCATTGCTGGCGCAGACGACGGAGCTGCGCCGGTTCCGCCAGCACGTGGAACGGATCGCGGGCGCTGCGCTGGCGCTGGCGCAGGCCGCAGATGAGCGCAACCGGGAGCGGCGCCGCACCATGCAGGAAGCGCATCGCGCCGGGAAGTTTGACAGCACCCCGAATGCTGGCCCGGGTCTGCTGCGCCTGGAGGAAAGTGGGCGGCTGTTGCGCGGCGCAGCGATGGAGTTGCAAGGCTCCATCCGCTCCCTGTCGAAGCTGCCCTTCGCGCGCAGTCTAACGGGCCTCGAGACGCCCCGCATCTTTGGCGTCGCGCATTCGATGCTGAGCGCAGCCCGCTACCAGTGGACCATTCCGGCGTTTTCAAGTTTCATCCTCGGCTATCAAACCGAGGAGCCACTGACCCTACGCGAACTTTCCGCGCTGCCAGTTGCGCTGAAGCATGCATTGCTTGAAGAAGCGCTGGCGCAGACGACGGGTGCGGTCGGCAACCTTTTAACCAGCGACGCCGCGCTGGACGCCGCCCTGCGCTCCCTGAATGAAGTGGGCATGCCGATGTGGGCCAACATTCTGGAGCCTCTGGTCCCCTTCGAACCGACGCTGCGGGAAGATCCCGCCCATGCTTACGCGGCGATGGACTACGAGAGCCGCGAGGTGTATCGGCTGGAGGTGGCGCGCATTGCGCGGCACAGTCCGCTGAATGAGGTGAAGGTGGCGCAGGCGGCGCTGGAGTTGGCGCAGGCGGCCGTCACTAATCCCGAGGAATATCCCCGGACGACGATGCGGCGCAGTCATGTCGGATATTACCTGGTGGGACCGGGGGTGACCGAACTGGAGCGGCGGGTTTCGTTTGAGCCCACGGTGCCGGAACGGGTGCGCGCGGCGATGCGGCAGTATCCGGACGACTTTTACATCGGCGGAATACTGGTGCTGGGCCTGCTGATTATGGCGGCCATCATTGCGCCGCAGGTTCCCGCCTACAGCCCGCTCGGACGGCTTGCCCTTGCATTCCTTCTACTGCTGCTGCCGGCGTCGCAAGGAGCAGTGGAGCTGGTCAACAACACCATCGCAGCACTGTTCAAGCCACAACCGTTTCCGAAGCTCGACTTCTCCGAGGGAATCCCCGAAACCTGCAAAACGATTGTCGCCGTTCCCACACTCCTGCTGAACGAAGCGCAGGTGCGCGGTCTGGTAGAAGACCTGGAGGTGCGCAGCCTGGCAAACCAGGATGCCAATATCTCCTACGCGCTGTTGACCGATCTGCCAGACTCCGTCGAAAAGCCAAGCGATCATGACTCCAACCCACTGGTGATGCTGGCCGCGTCCATGATCGAACACCTGAATGAAAAGTATGCGGGCGAGACATGTGGCGGATTCTTTATGCTGCACCGGCACCGCACCTTCAACCCGCGGCAGGGCGTGTGGATGGGCTGGGAACGCAAACGCGGCAAGCTGATGGATCTGAATCGTCTGATTGTCGGCGGCATGGATGCCTTCCCGATCAAGGCCGGCAATCTCTCAGCGCTGAACGGTGCGCGCTATGTCCTGACGCTGGACTCCGACACCAAGCTGCCGCGGGATTCCGTCCGCCGCATGGTCGGCGCCATCGCACATCCGTTAAATCAGGCCATTCTGGATCCACGGTCGAAGGTGGTCACGCAGGGCTACGGACTGCTGCAGCCGCGGGTCAGCGTGACGGTGCAATCGGTCGCGCGCTCACGGCTGGCGTCGCTGTACTCCGGTGAGACCGGCTTCGATATCTACACGCGCGCCGTCTCGGACGTGTACCAGGATCTTTACGGCGAGGGCATCTTCACCGGCAAGGGCCTGTATGAAATTGCCGTGCTTCACGAGGCGCTGGAGCATCGGTTCCCGCAGAATTTTCTGCTGAGTCATGATTTGATTGAGGGCGCGTACGGACGAGTCGGCCTGCTGACCGACGTTGAAGTGATGGACGATTATCCGTCGCACTACAGCGCGCAGAATCGCCGCAAGCACCGCTGGGTGCGCGGCGACTGGCAGATTCTCCGCTGGCTGCTCGACCGGGTGCCGAATGACAAGCGCCAGCTTGTGCGCAACCCCATCTCCACCATTTCGCGCTGGAAGATTCTGGATAATCTTCGCCGCAGCATGGTCGAACCAGCGACGTTCGTGCTGCTGGTGGCGGGCTGGTTATGGCTGCCAGGCACCGCTCGCTACTGGACGATCGCCACGCTGCTGGTCTGCTTTGTGCCGGCGCTGATTCAGACATTATTTTCCGTGGTGCGCGCAGCTGTTGCGGAACAGCGCGGGTACGTGCGCATCGCGATGCGCAATGCGCTCGACAACCTGCTGATCACGTGTCTGAATTTTGTCTTCCTCGCCCACCAGACGCTACTGATGGCGGATGCCATCTTCCGCTCGCTCATCCGCAGCTTTGTCACCGGACGGCGGCTGCTGGAGTGGGAGACCGCCGCCGAAGCCGAAAGCGGCGCCCAGCGCCAGACCCCGGTCGAGATGACGATGCGGATGGTACCCCTATTGTGCGTGGCCGTGGCTCTGCTGGTGTGGGCGGTGCGTCCACTCTCGCTGCCGTGGGCGCTGCCGATTCTGTTTCTCTGGGCAATGACACAGCCCATTACGCGCTGGCTGAATCGCCCGACACACGACCTCGAGATCCATCTCTCCGGTTCAGAGGAACAGTTTTTGCGGCAGGTAGCGTGGCGCACCTGGCGCTACTTTGCGCGATTCTCCACCGAGGCGGGCCACTTCCTGATCCCGGATAATGTGCAACTCGAAGAGGACGGATCGTTTCGTGAGGCCATGCGGCTGTCGCCCACCAATGCGGGGCTGCAACTGAATGCGCGCCAGGCCGCCATCACGCTCGGCTATCTCACGCTGCCGGAATACATCGAACAGACGCTCATCAATCTGCAGACGCTGGACCGCATTCCGAAGTGGCGCGGTCACCTG
>JAJZCP010000198.1 GCA_021846065.1 Acidobacteriota bacterium | reverse complement strand
AGCGGCAGGATTCTTTTGCAATCCGAGGGCGCCGAGGTCTACTTCCGCAACGTGACCGTTTCTCCGCTCCGGTAAACCGCGTCCGGCAGAGCCGTGTCCGCTCAACAAACTTGCCCGCCGACATTCGCCGTCAGGCGGTTGCGTCCGTCACCAGCTCCAGCCGTGAGGCAACGCGCTCTCCGCGGGCGCAAAAGCTCTTCGTCCGATGCGTAATCGCCAGCCTCTCGCGGCTTAGCAGCTTGCGTAGCTGCGTGCGTGCATGTTCACTCCACGGGCCGCTGCGATCCATCTGCAGATACTGTCGCCAGTGCTCCAGCGCCCTTCGCCGCAGGCCTTTGCGCTCATAGGCCATCGCCAGATTGTAGTGCGCGTCGGCATAATCCGGAGCCAGCTCCAGCGCCATCTCATAGGCGCGAATTGACTCCGCTGAGCGCTTCAGCTCATCCAGCACATTGCCCAGGTCAAAGAACGCCAGCACATAGTGCGGGTCCGCCTCCGTCGCGCGCCGATACAACTTCTCGGCCACCTCAAAGCGCCCCGCATGATAGTGAATCGTCCCCAGGTTGATCAGCGCCGCGGGAAATCCCGGAGTTACCTCAAGAATCCGCTCATACAGACTCATCGCCAGCTTGCGTTCGCCAGTCTCCTCGGCCTGAATCGCCTCAAAGAAAAGCTGTTGCACCGTCGCTTCTCTTTCGTTCACCGGTGCGCACTCGACCATCGTTACTGCCGTCCCGCTTGTCCCTCGCGGCTCAAAGTCAAACAGCAACTGGCGCCGTATCGGATCGACCATCGCACCGTCCGTACGAAAGACCAGCCGTCTTCCCGTCGAAACCACCGCCGACTGTTGCAGCGGATTGGCGATCCCGCTCACCGCCTGCATCGCCTCCACCGATCGACGAATCGATGCCGGGCGCATTCGCTGGCTTTGCAGCTCACGCAGCAGCCGGAGCTGGCTCAGCTCGGAAAATCCATAGCTTTCCACGGTAGCAATCAGTCCCCAGCGCTCCCACGCCTGCAACTGTCGGCGCGTGATGCGCAGAATTCGGAGAACGTCCTGGCGGCTGTAGCGGGTCACGGTCGGGTGTCCACCTTTCGGCCGAATTGTCGTCTCCGCCTCATCTGCATGAGGCGATTATGTCAAGAGTATGTGGGTTGTCGCACAATGAAACAAGCACCCCACCATAAAAATCCGTGGATAACCAGTACCGAATCTGGTTCCAGTGCCAAAAACTTCTTTACTGCCCCAGCGGACGATCTGTCCACAGCGTTTTATCCGCAATCGTCCGCACCGCATACAGCCGACCGGCAAGCAGTTGCTCCACGCGGCTGCGGTTGGTGTCCTGGGCAAACAGCCAGTGCCGCGGTCCGTGACCCCAGTCCTGTACAAGCTCGTTCTCCGTCAGGAAGATCTTCGGCGCATCCGGATAGCACGATCCCCACAGCAGCGACGAAGTATTTCCATGCACCAGCAGCGCCGGACGCCCAAAGAACCGATGCGTGTAGAAGATCACCGACGAAGCATCCGACTGGTCGCCAAAGACAATCAGGTCATCGCTCGGCGCAGCGTGGTCCAGCAGCGTGTCAGCCAGTTGCCGCGAGCTGAGCATCGGCTCAAATCGCGCAAAAGCCAGATGCGCCGCCACCAGAAACAGCGCCCCCGTGATCGCCACCGCCACCGTCGCGCGCACATTCTGTCTTCGCGCTCGCCACATCAGCGCCAGCACAGGCCCCACCAGCAGCACCACCGCCGCCATCGCCGCCGGCAGTCGCAGCGCCGCAAACGACGGTCCCGTCAGGTCAAACAAGTGCGAGGTCGAAAGCGTGTAATCGCCCACCGCCCGATGCGCCAGCAGCGTTCCAATATCCGATACATAGGGCAGTGACCGCGAAGTCCACAATCCCCACGCCAGCGCCACGGCCGTCACCACACCCAGCACCGCAAAAAGCTCATGGCCAATCATCAGCCAGCGTCGTCCGCCCAGCACATCCTCGTCACGCTCGGCCGTCTCTTCCAGCCCAGCCAGCATGGCGCTGATCAGCATAATCATCGAAATCCACGCCGGCCACGTGTAGTATTCCTGATTCGTCGAAAGTGCAAAAAACACCAGTGTGAAGATCGAGAAGAACCCCAGCAGCCACGCCGACCGGCTGCGGAACTTCAGCCCCAGCACATAGGTCGCCGCATCCTCGCGCACCGCATGGTCCAGATAGAAATCCACCGTCTGCCCTGCATCCCGCCGCAGATGCTGCAACCACGTATGCCGCGTCTTCCACGCCACCATCAACGCCGCAGGCAGAAACAGGCTCCACGGAAACAGCCACACCAGATGCGCCAGCCAATACCACAACTGCGGCATCCGGTTGTAGTCATGCGGATAGCGTGTGCCCAGAAACCGGAAGACGTGCTCGTTCAAAAAGTAGAAATACCAGAATCCATGCACATTTCCCGGCGAGGGAATGTTACCCACCGGATGCCCCTGATCCGGATTCCGCAGCCCGGCCAGAATATGCCACGGCGCGGCAATCAGCAGAAAGATCGCCAGGCCCGAGAATGGCTTCACGCGCCGCCACCGCCGCCACTGTCCGCTCACCAGCATCATCGGCAACGCCGCGCCAACAAAAAACACCGGCGCAATCAGTCCCTTGGCCAGCATCGCCAGCGCCAGCAGCGCCCAGCACAGATAGAACCGCGCAGGACGCAGACTCTCAAATCCCGTCAGAAAACAGTACAGCGCGCCCAGCAGCAGAAACGTCAGCAGCGCCTCGGGAATATAGAAGCGCGTATAGAGAAACGGCCCAATCGCCGTCAGCACGCCCAGCCCTGCATAGAAGCCCGCCCGCGCACCCCACGCGCGCCGCGTCCACAGCCACGCCAGCCACGCGCAGCCCAGCACCGCCAGCGCATTCGGCAGGTGCGTGGCAAATACATTCTCGCCAAACACCTTGTAATCCAGCGCCACCAGCCAATAGGGCAGCGGAGGCTTTTCCAGATACCGGATCCCGTTGACCTTCATCGTCACCCAGTCGCCGGTTTCGGCTATGTGCGCCGCCGCCTGGGCGTGGCTCGCGTCCACATCGTCCAGCAGCGAAGGGGTAAACAGCGAAGCCCCATAGACCAGCACAAACAAAAGCGTAAACAGCGTCCATACCCGCGCCGCGGAAAAGCGCGCAGAGGGCACAGATTCAGAGATCGAGGAACTCGGCATAGGTCACAATCCGTCACACTCAGCATAGCAGCGACTCGAACATCCTTCAGCGCTTTCGATATCGAAATGACTCTTTCGCACCCCGCAAACCCCGTCCTGCTCCGCATGGCGCACTGCCGCTTCTGCCCATCCCGTGCGCGTTTGTCGTCTCCTCTTTATCGGCTGTCGATGTACGCTCCACTGCGACAGCTCGCCTGCGGATGGTATGGTGTCTGGTGTGCGTCCTTGTCGTTGCTCGCGCGCAAACCGGAGCCAATCCGACCACCATGCCCACCACTTTTGCCGCCATCGATATCGGGTCCAACTCCTGCCGGCTCAAGATCGCGCGCGTCGTCGTCCATCACCTCAAAACCATCCATGAAGATCGCGAAGTCACACGCCTCGGCGCCAGCGTCTTCCAGGGCGGCCTCATCTCGCCCGAGGCCATGGCCGTCACGTTAAAGGCGCTCAAGCGCTTCCAGCGCGCCGTTCAGCAGCATGGCGTCGATCAGATTCGCGTCGTCGCCACCGCAGCCATG
>JAJZCP010000197.1 GCA_021846065.1 Acidobacteriota bacterium | reverse complement strand
GGAGAAAATGGGGCCATCCTTCGTTGTTGGACTCGAATTTGGAACCACCAAACCCCTCGTCCTCCGTCTTGTCTGGCCCCATTTTCGCTCGCAACGCCATCCGCCCTGGTAGGGTTAACAGGCCCTAAACAGTAGCAAGCAAAAAAACAACAGGCGGACAGTCTTTCCAGAAAATTGGAAGGGGTGTCCGCCTGAGTTTTTTGTTCTGTTTTTTGTTCTGCGCCCGCAGGCGACGCGTTATTTGCCACTGGTGTCGGCGAGGGCCTGATCGATGAGCTGATAGAGCCGCGTGCGATCGACGACCTCAATGAACGGCGCGCCTTTGGACTGGCGGGTCACCACCCAGATGGTGGGCGTATGCTCGATGCCGATGCGCTGGCCCAGCGCGTAGTCCGCTTTGACGAGCGCTGCCAGATGGCCCTCCGGATCGAGGGCAAAGGGCAGTTGCAGCTTGTGATCGGCGGCCCATTTTTCCGTGAACTGGCGCAGAACGTCGAGCGAGGTGATAGAGGGCTGGTTGGCAAAGACGGAGTTGCGATACTCGTCGCCGATGGCCTTGGATTTGGTGTCGAACCAGCGGGCATTGACCGCCGCCTGAAAGCTCCAGGGATGGAAGGGCAGCGGAAAATCGTGGCGCACCCAAGGGATGTGATACTTGGCTGTGGCCTCCATCAGCAGCGGGTTGGCGCGGGCGCAGTCCGGGCATTCCATATCGTCGAATTCGACGATGGCCACACGCGCGCCGGCAGGCGGCTGCAAGGCGGCTGGATCATGCACCTGCGTGGTGGGTGGTGCGCCATATTGCGCACGGGCAGATGGCTGAACGGCGAGAACGGCCGCAATCGCAAGCAGGCTATGAGCAAAGAGGCGCGTGGGGCGAAAAATGGCTGCATTCATGGTGGAGTCAATTCCCTCAAAAAGTATTGTAGCGGCTGCGCCAGAGTGGTCGGCAGAGGGCAAATCCGCTGAGCGGACTGAAAGCTGTGCTCAACGTCACGTTGAGAGTTGTCGAGAGCTGTGATACGCTTCGATTCTTCACAGAAGACGCCTGTCAGCGCGTCGTTTGGCTGAGCAGGCGCCTGCCGGAGGAAACCGTATGACGGGTTTCGGCAGCTCGCGGACCACGCCTGAGCCTGGTGGCTACACGCCGCCCGGCGAAGGTCAGCGCAGGCACGGCTTGCTCCATCTGCCGCTGCATCTTCCTCACCTGTCCCATATCCATCTGCCTCATGTCCATTTGCCACTTGCGGACGAGTACGGCGAACACTCGCTGCTGGAGGCGCTGACGCACTCGCTGGACGTGGCGGGACGTGGCTATTGCTGCGCGGAAAATCCTCTGGCAATGGGCAGCAAGCAGGCCGAAGATGGCCCGGAGCGGTTCTCCGGCGAGGAAAAACACAGAGGGGATACGCAAAGAGGAGTCGAAGATGCGAAGCTATCCGGGAAGTGATGTTCGCAATGTGGCTGTGGCCGGTCACGCACATTGTGGCAAGACGACATTGATCGCCTCTCTGCTGCAGGCCGCAGGCATGACGACGACGCAGGGGCGCGTGCAGGACGGATCAGCGGCAACCGCGTATGACGAAGACGAAGTGGCGCGCGGAACGACGATGCAGAACGCCGTTGCCTTTGCCGAGTGGCAGGGCGTGAAGGTGAACCTGATCGATACTCCGGGCTTTCATATCTACAGCCATGAAGCACGCGCGGCGATGCAGGTGGCCGAGGCGGCGGTGATCGTGGTGCATGCACTGGCCGGGGTGGAAGCAGTGACGGAGCGAACGTGGCGCTGGGCGGAGGAGTTCAATCTGCCGCGCATTGTGGTGCTGAACCAGATGGACACAGTGCGCGCCGGAGCCACGGCCCGAGAAACGTCTGGTGGAGAGGATGTTGCGTCCGCGCTGCTCGACGATCTGCGTGAGCGCTGGGGGCGAAGCTGCGTGCCGGTGCAGTTGCCGGTCTTCGACGCAGTCGGCTTTCGCGGCGTGGTGGACTTGGTGACGATGCAGGCGTTTCTCTATGCAGAAAACGGCGGGACAGGACGCGGCGCGATTGCGGAGATTCCACACGACCTGCAACAGCAGGCGCGGGCCGCGCATGAGGCGCTGGTGGAGCTGGTGGCTGAGGGCAAGGACGAGCTGCTGGAAGAGTTCTTCGAGGTGGGCACGATTCCTGAGCAGCATTTGATTACGGCGCTGCACGAGGCCATTCGTGAGGATCGGATCTTTCCTGTCCTCTTTGCCAGTGGCCTGCGCGGCGTGGGAGCGGACCATCTGCTGGACTTTCTGAAGGTGTATGCTCCAACGGCTGCCGAACGCGCAGCCTGCGCGGGCAGCGCAATCGGGGCCGAGTCGCTGGCCGGGATGAACGCCGAAAATATAGCCGCGTACGGGGACGGCGCGGGTGGCCATGAGGCGGTCAACCAACATCCGTCCGTACGCGCCGGCGTGGTGATGCGCGCCGTCCGCGACGAGGAACCGCTGACGCTCTTTGTCTACAAGACGCTGCACGATCCGTTTGCCGGGCGGGTCAGTTTTTTCAAGGTGATCAGCGGCGTACTCCACAATGAGCAGACGGTGGAAAACTATAGCCGCGGTGGACAGGAGCGGCTGAGCCACCTGAGCGTGATGCAAGGGCGCAAAGCGGTGGAGGTGAGCGAGCTGCACGCCGGGGATATGGGAGCGGTCACACGGCTGCGCGAGACGCTGACCGGAGACACACTGGGGCAGCGCGGCGCGGAGATGCGTCTGGAGCCAGTCGCATCTCCTGAACCGAGCATGACCTATGCGATTGAACCGAAGACACGCGCCGACGAGGACAAGCTTGGACCGGCGCTGCACAAGCTGATGGAAGAGGATCGGATGTTGCGCTTCTTTCGCGATGCGCAAACACAGGAGTTTCAGGTGGCCGGAGCCGGACAGCAGCATATCGAAACGGTGGTTGCGCGGCTCAAGCGGCGCTTTCACACCGAGGTCACGCTGAAAGCTCCCAAGGTGCCCTATCGGGAGACGATTCGCGCGCGGGCCGAAGCGCAGGGTCGGCACAAGAAACAGTCCGGCGGCCACGGACAGTTTGGCGATTGCCGTATCCGCCTGGAGCCACTGCCGCGCGGCTCTGGATTTCAGTTTGCCAGTGAAATTTTTGGCGGAGCGATTCCGCGGCAGTACGTTCCGGCGGTGGAAAAAGGCATTGCCGAGACGGCGCTGAGCGGGCACATCGCCGGATTTCCCGTGGTCGATTTCCGCGCGACGGTCTATGACGGCAGCTATCACGAGGTGGACTCCAACGAGCTGTCCTTCAAAATTGCCGCGCGGCTGGCCTTTCGGCAGGCGATGGAGCAGGCAAAGCCGTGCCTGCTGGAGCCGGTGATGCGTGTCGAGATTGAAGCTCCGGAAGAGTATGCCGGGGCGCTGATGGGCGACCTGAACACACGGCGCGGTCACGTGCTGGGCATAACGCCGCGCGGGCGCTCGGTTGTCGTCGAAGCCGAGGTTCCGATGGCGGAGATGTTGCAGTATGGCGCAACGCTGACCTCGCTGACCCAGGGCCGCGGCAGCTTTCACATGGAGATGCGCGGCTATGAGGTTGTGCCAACTGCAGTGGCGGAGCGAATTCTGGCCACCGCACAGCGACCCGTGACTGCGGAAACGGAGTAGGAGCAATCCATCTGGGCTGTTCAGGCACCACTTGAGGCAAAACCATGCGACAAAATCGCCTGTGCGCGCACCAGCGGCAGAG
>JAJZCP010000196.1 GCA_021846065.1 Acidobacteriota bacterium | reverse complement strand
GAGTGAAGGACGTCGTCCGGGTCGATGCCGTCGAGCGCGCGCAGACGCTGGCGCAGAGTGGAACGACGCTCGCTGTCACGCCACCAGTCGAGGCATTCGCTGAGCGTGACCCCGGCGACGGTGCGGACGGAGGTGTCGAGCAGCCCGGCGGCGCGCAGGTGAAGCATGACCTCCGGCACGCCGCCAGCCAGGAAAACCTGTACCGTGGCGAAGTTGCGTGGTCCGTTGGGCAGCGCATCGACGAGTCGCGGAACGGCGCGGTTGACGGCAGCCCAGTCGTCGGCGGTGGGTCGGCGAAGTCCGGCGGCAAAGGCGATGGCGGGCACATGGAGCAGCAGGTTGGTGGAGCCTCCAAAGGCCGCGTGGACGACCATGGCGTTGCGCACGGCGGCGTCGGTGAGGATGTGGCGCATGCCGACTCCCGTCTGGTGCATCCGGAGCAACGCCAAAGCGGAGCGTGCCGCGGCATCGAGCCACAGCGCATGACCGGACGGCGCAAGCGCGGAGTGAGGCAGCGCGATGCCAAGCGCTTCACCGACGACCTGCGCGGTGGCCGCTGTGCCGAGGAACTGGCATCCACCGCCAGGCGAAGCACAGGCGCGACAGCCAGCCTCGGCAGCGGCTTCCAGAGTGATCTGTCCCTGAGCAAAACGCACGCCGATGGTCTGTACCTTGCCAGCGTCTTCGCCGGAAGTGGGCAACAACGTGACACCGCCGGGAACCAGAATCGCCGGGAAGTCGCCGCTCGCGGCCAGCGCCATCATCATGGCGGGCAGTCCCTTGTCGCAGGTGGCCACACCGAGAACGCCTTTGCGCGTGGGAAGCGAACGGATGAGACGGCGCAGGACCACGGCTGCGTCGTTGCGAAAGGGCAGCGAATCGAACATGCCGGTGGTGCCCTGTGTGCGCCCGTCGCAGGGGTCGGTGCAAGCCGCGGCATAGGGGATGGCGCGGTGGTCGCGCAGGGTGCGCGCAGCCTCGGCGACCAGCAGGCCCACCTCCCAGTGGCCGGTGTGCAGGCCAAGCGCGATGGGTTCGCCGTTGTCGGCGCGCAGGCCGCCGTGTGTGCTGAGGATGAGAAATTCGGGATCGAGCAGACGAGACGGCTCCCAGCCCATGCCCGCGCCCTGGCTTAGGCCAAAGAGATTGCCGGAGGGTTGCGTGAGCAGCATCTCCGGGGTGATGGGCAAGACTCCGGCGGGACCGGCGGCGTGGGTAGAGATGGGCGCTTCCGAGTGCAGGGCTGCATTCAGGCTGGAAGGCAGAATGGACTCGATCGACAGGACGGACACGAGTGAGGCTCCAGGGCAGGCAGGGATCGCGGACAGCGCTTGTGCCGTCGGAATGATTGTAGACGGGCAGCGGGCGCGGGAGCGAGCAGTGATTCACAAGGATACGATCAGAATCGAGCGTGTGGCGCAAGGAAGTCGCGATCTGGTCCCGGTTCTCAAGAGACTGAAGACAAGCGCGGCACTGCTTGATGCTGAGCTTGCTGGGACTGCGCAGCAACCCAGGTGCGAGCAAAGAATGAGTGGGAGTTTGCCTTGGAAAAAGCAGATTCCCTGCGGGAATCACAAACGACATGCATGGCTTGAGGCGGACGGCGTCGGGCCGGGGTCAACAGAAATCCCTGAGCGGGGATGGCTCAGGGATTTGCGGGCGCGGATGCGGTGCGGCGGGATGGCTCAGTGACCGTCGCCGTCGCCATCATGCCCCAGCGAGGCACGGCCTTCCTGGCTGATGGAGGCTGTGTCCTGCTGCAGCATGGCATTTTGCTGCTGCGTTTGCTGGGCCGCGGCGACGCTGGTTTGTACGACCTGCGCGACCTGTGAGGCTTGAGTTACGGCTCCAATTGCTGCGATACTCATAGGAGTACTCCTTTCTGTAGTTGTTTTCGGCCTGGATGGGCGCATTCGTGAGGGTAGAGGTCATCTATGACAAACTCTTCATGGCGTAGCATGGGTATATTGCCAGTCGCCGGGTCGATCGTAAAGTGTGTACCGAAATCCGGTTTCCATGCTGCCGGACGTTGCAACGCGAACCGAATCAACCTTGAATTGACCGTTTCTTTTCACTGCGGAATGCAGGTTCCGCTTTTTCCTGTAAGGTGACCCGGAGGGTCTCCGGTATGTCGATCCATCTTCCCCCGTCGGCGATTCCAGAAACACCATCCCCAATCCACAAGATTGCAGAGGCGATTGACCGCATTGCTCCGCTGCAAGGGCTGAGCTATGAGGAACGCGAATGGCTGGCGCAGCAGGGGACGGAGATTCGCCTGAAAGTGGGTGAAACTCTTTTTGAAGAAGGAATGCCAGCCGAGCGGATGATCCTGATCCTGAAGGGCGAGATTCATGTGCGACGGCACCGGACGGGGCCGATGACGCTGTTTATCGGGCGCGCCGGGCAGATGACGGGTCTGCTGCCATTCTCTCGGATGACCACCTATGGCGGACATGGCTTTGCGGTGCAGGATGTCTGGGCGCTGCTACTGCATCGCTCGCTTTTTCCGGAGATCATGCAGCGGATTCCCAGCTTTGGGCAGCGGGTGGTGAATACGCTGCTCGATCGCGTGCGCGAGGTGACCCGGATTGAACAGCAGGCGGAAAAGCTGACGGCGCTGGGCAAGCTGGCTGGAAATCTGGCGCACGAGCTGAACAACCCTTCGGCTGCAGCTCAACGGGCTGCCAGCGGGATTTTGAGTGAGCTGCGCCACTTCGCCGACGGTCGCTATGCGCTGGTGGCGCAGTGTCTGCGTGAAGAACAGGTGCTGGCGATTCAGAACTGGGAGCGGCTGGCGCGGACACGCGCCGCCGATGCCCACGAAGACGGGCAGACGGCGATTGGCGACCGCGAAGATGCGATTCTGCGCTGGCTGAGCGAGCAGCGGATTGAAGAAGGTTGGCGGATGGCGCCCGAGCTGGCAGAGCTGGGCGTGACAGTGGAAGACCTGAGCGCGCTGCCCGAGTTTTTGAGCCGCGAGGCGATGCAGGTAATGCTGGATCAGTTTGCCTCATCGCTGCGCGCCGAACACTTTGCACAGGCGATGCTGCACTCCTCGGAGCGCATCTTTGACCTGATCAGCGCAATCAAAAGCTACTCCTATATGGATCGGGCGCCGATTCTCGAAGTCGATGTTGTGGCTGGAATCGAAGCAACGCTGAGGATGCTGCAATCGCGCATGGCCGGGGTGGTGGTGGAACGTGCCTTTGAACCGGGAATGCCGACGATCAGCGCCTATGGGAGCGAGCTGAATCAGGTTTGGACCGCGCTGATGGAGAACGCTCTGGAGGCGATCCAGCAGGTGAACCGCGAAGGCTATCAGCCAAGACTGCGGCTACGCTGCGGCATGGAAGGGGATATGCTTCGGATCGAAGTGGAAGACAACGGGCCGGGAATTCCAGCCGAGCTGAAGGATCGCATCTTTGAGCCGTTCTATACGACGAAGGCTCCGGGCCACGGGCTGGGGCTGGGGCTGGATAATGCCATGCGCATTGTGCGGAAGCATCGCGGCCATCTGAGCGTGCGGTCGGAGCCGGGCGCGACGTGCTTCTGGGTGCTTCTGCCGCTGAACCAGCTTCAGGCGTACTGAGAATCCGACAAGCCGAAGCCGAACGTCGCAACAGAGCCGGAGTCAGAACAAACCCGGGACCATAAATCCGGCGCTTCAAATCCGGAGCCACAACGAAAACGCCTGCGACACCCGGTGATATTCCGGAATGTCGCAGGCGCTTGTCTACCGCGCT
>JAJZCP010000195.1 GCA_021846065.1 Acidobacteriota bacterium | reverse complement strand
CTGCGCGCGGCGCAACGGGTTGACTCTTTCGGTCCACTGCCTTCGCCGGTGACCGACGGACCGCTGCACGTCTCCTATTATTGTGAGTATTGATAAAGGATTGCCCGTCATGATGCTTGGTTTCCGTTCCCTCCGGAGGTTGGCGCTTGTGAGCGCTGCCTGTTGCGCGCTTTTCGCTTTGCCCGTCCGCGCGCAGGACTGGGTTCACATTGGCAGCAACATTCCCGTCGGAACGCAGCGCATCCGGCTGGCGGCGGCGGAGATGAAGCCGGTGGGCAACGATCCGCAGACGCCGGTGATGAAGGCGACCTTCGACACGACGCTCTTCCACGATCTGTCGAATGCGGGCATCTTCGAGATGGTGGCCAGGAGCATGGCTCCCACGGCAACGCCCGGCTCGCCACAGGAGATCAACCTGGCGCAGTGGGCCGCGGCTCCCGCCAATGCGGCGTTTGTGGCCTATGGCGCGCTCGCGGCCACAGCGGGCCATCTGGTGGTCTATGGCTGGCTCCAGGACGACCGCAATGCAGGCAGTCCGCCAATCCTGACCAAGCAGTACTCCGGCGACGCCAACGACGACCAGGCGCGCACTCTGGCGCATCAGTTTGCCGACGACATCATTGCCGCGCTGGGCGGCGGCGTGCGCGGCATCGCAGAGACGAAGATTTATTTTGTGAGCGCCCGCAACGGCGACAAGCAGATATGGGCAATGGACTACGACGGAGAGAACCAGCATCAGGTGGCGCGCGCAGGCATCCTTTCGCTTTCGCCGCGCATCTCGCCAGATAACAGTCGGCTTGCATTTGCTTCACTGGGAAACAGCGGCTGGGCGATTCGTATGTACTCGTTCGATCTGGGACGTTTCGTCGCATTTCCACCCGGCACACAGGGCGGCAGCAATCTTTCGCCGGCGTGGTCGGCGGATGGCAATCACATCGCGTTTTCCTCGTCGCGCTCCGGCGACCCGGAGATATGGACCTGCGACACCAACGGCGGCAACCTGAAAAAGCTGACGGCTTTTCGCGGGCCGGATGTCTCGCCGGTGTGGAATCCGCGGACGGGCGCGCAGATAGCCTGGGTGAGCGGACGGACCGGGCTGCCGCAGATTTACATCATGGACACCGACGGCGGCAATGTGCAGAGGATGACTGACGGCGGCTACGCGATCTCGCCTTCGTGGTCGCCGAACGGACAGTTCCTGGCCTTTAGCTGGAACCGCAAATATGGTCCAGGCGCGCCGGGCGGGCAGGATATCTATGTGATGGACATTGCCTCGCTGCGCTGGCTGCAACTGACGCACGACTCGGGAAGCAACGACTTTCCAAGCTGGTCGCCGGATAGCAGGCACCTGGTTTTTGAACGCAGCATCAACGGTCACACGTCTCTGTGGACGATGCTGGCCGATGGCACCGAGCAGCAGCAACTGACCCAAACCGGGAAGGACTTCATGCCGAACTGGAGCTGGAAGTAAGAACCGGCGGCAACGAAGGATTACGATGCAGACTCATCCAAACCTAAACCGCGACAGGAGTACGATCCCCATGAAACGCAGCCCCATGAAACGCTGTTTGACCCGCAACATGACCCGCTGGCAGATTCTACCGATTCTTGCTTTGACCGTTTCCCTGGCGATGATCGCCGGCTGCAAGAAGAAACCCGTGCAGCAGGCGGCGACCGCGCCGGTGGCCACCACTCCGGCACCGACGGCGCAACTGACGGCGACGCCGACGACGATTACCGCCGGCGACCAGGTGGTGCTGGCGTGGAAGACGGTGGACGCGACATCCGTGTCGATCGACGGAATGGGCACCGTGCCCAGCTCCGGCGTGAAGACGGTGACGCCGACGGCGACGACAACCTATCACCTGACGGCGCGCGGCGACGGCGGCTCGACGGACGCGACGGCGACGGTAACAGTGAACCCGGCGCAGGCCGCGGTGGCCGTGCCGGAGAACAGCCAGCCGATGACGGCAGAGCAGATGTTCAAGGCCAACGTGCAGGATATCTTCTTCGACTACGACAGCTATGACGTGCGCACGAGCGACAACAGCGTGCTGTCGAAGGCGGCGGCATTCCTGGCGGCGCATCCGGAGATCAAAGTGGTCATTGGCGGCTATTGCGACGACCGCGGATCGAACGAGTACAACCTGACGCTGGGCGAGAGCCGCGCCAATGCGGCGAAGAAGATTCTGGTGCAGGATGGTGTGGCGCCGGATCGTCTGCGCGTGGTGAGCTATGGCAAGGAGCGCCCGTTCTGCACGGAAGAGACGGAGTCGTGCTGGCAGCAGAATCGCCGCGCAGGATTCTCCATCGACGGCTCGGCGGGAAACTGACCGCTGCCGGAAAGAAAACTATACTGAGAAAAGCGAGGGCGACGCGCGGGGACAGAATCTGCGCGTCGCCTTTGCAAATACGAGGATTGTGAGAACGTACATGGCGCGCACGCAACAGCTTCGCTGGGCGATCGTCGGCACACTGCTGCTGGCGCTGCCCGCAGTTCCGGCCCACGCTGCATCGAAGGAAATTATCCAGATCCAGACGCAGGTGCAGCAGCTTGTGGAGATGGTGCAACGGCTGCAATCGACGGTGGATTCACACTTTGGCCAGATGGAAAACCTGGTGCAGCAAAGCACGACCAGCGTGAACCAGATGAGCGCGACGCTGAACGCGCTGCAACAGAAATTGAATGCGCAGGCCGAGGCGACCGGCGGCAAGGTGGATACGGTCTCCGGCCAGGTGCAGACGATGAACGACTCGGTGGACGAGTTGAAGACGCGGCTGGGCAAGCTGGAGACGCAGTTGCAGACGCTGCAGTCGGAGATGCAGACGGTGCAGGCGCAGACGGCTCCTCCGCAACCGGCGCAGCAGCCGGGCGACAATGGGCAGCCCGGCAGCCAGCCAGGAATGACGCAGCCCGGAGTTGCTCCAGGGCAGACGACTCCGGATGCTGGAACACCGAATGCTGGAACTCCAAACGCGGCCAACGGCGCTCCGGCACAGCCTGCGGCAGCGGCGACCCAGACGGCAACAACGCAGGCTCCGCCCTTGCGCGAGACCTATCTGGGCGGATTGCGCGACTTCAACGCGGCGCACTATGAGGCGGCGCAGTCGGAGTTTGGCGATGTGGCGCGCTACTATCCAAACGACAATCTGGCAGGCAACGCGGAGTATTACCTGGGCGAGATTGCCTTTCGCCAGCACGATTACAAGGGCACGATCAAGTATGACAACGCGGTGCTGAACAACTTCAGCGGCAATGTGAAGGCACCGGCAGCGCAGCTTCGCAAGGGCCAGGCGCTGATTGTGCTGGGGCAGCGTGAGGCGGGCGTACGCGAGTATCGCGCGCTGATTCACCGGTATCCGCAGACGCCCGAGGCGGAACAGGCGCGAAGCCGGCTGAACGGCATGGGCGTGCGCATCAATCCTCGGTAATCCCAGGTAACGACAGGCACCGGTAAAGACAGGAAAACAAAGAAGGAAGCTGAAGAAACGGGTCAGTATCTTGAAAACGGCGGTGGCGCAGAACGAGCGCTGCCGCCGTTTTTTGTGGACGCTCAGGCGCAGTGGACTGGCCGATTTTGAGGACAGGTCACTATTTACTTTTTAGTTATAATCTTGATTGTCACCTCCCATGGGGGGGGTGGGGGGTTTATCTTATGTAGTTGATTTTGCTTGGCTTACACAATTTTCGCGCTATTTCATTTTTGGTATATTCATGATTACAGAATGGTTGCGGAAATTTCAAAAGAAGACTTCCGT
>JAJZCP010000194.1 GCA_021846065.1 Acidobacteriota bacterium | reverse complement strand
GGGCAGCTCTGGCAGTCCTTGAAGATCTTGTCCGGCAGCTCCGCCTTGTCTTCCACCACGCGAAAACCAAACCGAAAAAAGAAATCCGGAATCCGCGTAAACAGGCACACCGACTGGATGCCATGCTCTTCGGCTTCTTCAATCAGCGCCTTCAGCACGCGTCCGCCCGCGCCCTTGCCCTTCGCGCCCGGCGTCATCACAATCGACCGCACCTCGGCCAGATGCGGACCATACAGATGCAGCGCACCGCAGCCCAGAAACACGCCCGTCTCCGACTCCGCTACTGTAAAGTCGCGCACGTTCTCGCAAATCTCCGCAAACTGCCGCTTCAGCAGCGTCCCATCTCCGCTCAGGCTGTTCACCAGTTCAAAGATGTTCGTCGCATCCTGCAGCCGCGCTTTACGCACCCGCATCGCTCATCTCCACCGCGTAATTTGTTCTCGCGCCTTGCTCCCGCAGACGCGCAATCTCTGCCTCGGTCGCGGCCAGTGCCGCTTTCACGCGTCCGCGCGCCGTCCCGCCCTTCACATCGTGGCAATCCACCGTCGCCCTCAGCGTCACCGCATCAAAGAAATCCGCGTCAAACTCCGCGCCGAACTGCCGCAATTCCTCCAGGCTCAGCGCATTCAACTCCACGCCCTTGTCCAGCGCAAACCGCACCGCGTTGCCAATCTTCTCGTGCGCCACGCGAAACGCAACGCCTTTGCTCACAAGATATGTCGCCGCCGCCATCGCATTCAGATAGCCCGTCTCCGCCGCCGTGCGCATCCGCTCCAGCCGAAAGCTCACCGCGCGCGTGAATCCTGCCAGCAACGCAATCATCCGGCTCGTCCCGCTCAGCGCAAAACACGGCTCCTGCGTCTCCTGCATGTCTTTATTGTAGGCAAGCGGCTGCCCCTTGAGCGTCATCGCCAGCGCCGCGGCTGCGCCAAAGATTCTGCCCACCTTCCCGCGCACCAACTCCACCAGGTCCGGATTCTTCTTCTGCGGCATCGCGCTCGATCCCGTCGAATACCGCTCCGGCAGCTCCACAAACCCATATTCAGCGCTGGAAAACAACGCCATCTCTTCGGCAAACCGCGCCGCGTGCAGACCCACAAACGTCAGCGCCTGCGCATACTCCAGCGCAAAATCACGGTCGCTCGTCGCGTCCATGCTGTTGGCCGTCGGCGCGTCAAAGCCAAGCTCACGCGCCGCCATCTCCCGGTCCAGCGCCAGCGTCGCTCCGGCCACTGCGCCGGAACCCAGCGGACACACATTCATCCGCCGCGCGCAATCCTCCAGCCGGCTCACGTCGCGCAGCAGCATCTCCGCATACGCCAGCAGCCAATGCGCCACCATCACCGGCTCCGCCCGCTGCATATGCGTATACGACGGCATCACCGCTTCGCCCGCCTCGTTCGCCTTCGCCACCAGCGCATCCGCCCACTCCAGCATCGCCTCCTGCGCGCGCGCAATCTCCTCCCGCACATACAGCCGCAGGTCCGTCGCAATCTGCTCATTGCGGCTGCGCCCAGTGTGCAGCTTCAGCGCCAGCGGGCCAATCTCCGCCGTCAGCGCCAGTTCCACCAGATGATGAATATCTTCCGCAGATGGATAATCGCGCAGCGCCGCCTCCACGCTCGCTCCCGCAAATCGCGCAGCCACCGCATCCAGCCCGTCGCGAATCGTCTTCGTCTCCGCCGCGCTCAACACCCCCGCCGCGCACAGCACCGAAGCGTGTGCCTTGCTGGCGCGCGCCTCCTGCGGCAGCAGCCGAAAGTCAAATAGAATCGACCGCTGCCAGGCTTCAAACTCCGGGTCCAGCGGCTCCCGGAATCGCCCGGACCACATCTTCGCGGATTGTTGTTCGTTGGGCATAACCTTGATGAAACCTCGCGCTAATCTTTTTCGTTCGAGCTGTTCAGTTTCGGCATTTTGCTGCCTTCGCTGAGGGTGATGAGTCCGGCGGCGGCGTACTGCAGCAGCTTGTCGCGCGTGTCGGCAATGTCCAGATTGCGCATCGTGAGCTGGCCGATGCGGTCGCGCGGCGAAAAGGCCGATTCCGTCTTCTCCATGCTCAGGCGCTCCGGATGAAACGTCAGGTTCGGCGACTCTGTGTTCAGGATGGAGTAGTCGTTTCCACGACGCAGTTCGAGCGTCACTTCGCCGGTGAGCGGCCCGGCCACCCAGCGTTGCGCGGATTCGCGCAGCATGATCGCCTGAGAGTCGAACCACCGGCCCTGGTAAAGCAGACGACCGAGCTTGCGTCCGTTTTCACGATACTGCTCGATCGTGTCTTCATTGTGAATGCCCGTGATCAGCCGCTCATACGCGATGAAAAGCAGCGCCAGCCCCGGCGCCTCATAGATGCCGCGTGATTTCGCTTCGATGATCCGGTTCTCAATCTGGTCCGACATCCCAAGTCCGTGTCGTCCTCCGATGCGATTGGCTTCCAGAAGCAGCTCGACCGGATCGTCGAAGTGGCGACCGTTGAGCGCCACGGGAAAGCCCTGTTCCAGGCGAACCACCACCTGTTCCGGCCTGATCTCCACATCCTCGCGCCAGAACGCCGCACCCATGATCGGCGCAACGATCTTCACCGATGTGGACAGATGCTCCAGGTCCTTCGCTTCGTGCGTTGCGCCCAGAATGTTGGAGTCGGTGGAGTACGCTTTTTCCGCCGACATCTTGTATGCGAAGCCCTGTCGCTGCATGAAGGCGGACATCTCCACGCGCCCGCCGAGTTCCTCAATGAATGCGGCGTCGAGCCAGGGTTTGTAGACCTTCAGGCTGGGGTTGACCAGCAGGCCATAGCGGTAGAAACGCTCGATGTCATTGCCTTTGAAGGTCGAGCCGTCGCCCCAGATTCCAACGCCGTCTTCCTTCATCGCCGCCACCAGCATGGTGCCTGTCACGGCGCGTCCAATGGGTGTGGTGTTGAAGTAGGTGACGCCTGCGGTCGTGATGTGGAACGCGCCGGACTGGAGCGCAGCGATGCCTTCGCGAACCAGCGGACCGCGGCAATCGATCAGGCGTGCCTTTTCCGCGCCATATTCCAGCGCCTTGCGCGGGATTTCCTCGTAGTCGGCTTCATCGGGCTGGCCCAGGTTCGCCGTATATGCGTACGGGACGGCTCCCTTGAGCCGCATCCAGTGCAGAGCGGCGGAAGTGTCAAGCCCGCCGGAAAATGCGATGCCAACCTTCTGGCCAACGGGCAGGGATTCAAGTATGACGGACATCTCTGGAACCTTTCATGAGCATCTTGGATCAGGTCGTTGAAAACCACTTCGTTTCTTCAATTGCAGTCGCTTTTATTGTTGCAGTTGCCTTTGCTTTTGCTTTTGCGTTTGCGTTTGCCTTTGCTTTTGCTTTTGTCTTTGCTTTTGCCGTTGCTTTTTTTGTTGTCATTCCCGAACGGAATCTGCTTCTGCCGTTGTCGTTGCCTTTGCTTTTCTCCTCGTCCTCAGTCCATCCCCATCCGTGACCATCGGGAGCGGCCAGAATCGTTCGTGGCGAGCGAAGCTCGCAGTGGCTGCATGCAATGCCCCGAAGGGAATCTGCTTCTGCCGTTGTCTTTGCTTTTCTCCTCGTCCTCAGTCCATCCCCATCCGCGACCATCGGGAGCGGCCAGAATCGTTCGTGGCGAGCGAAGCTCGCAGTGGCTGCATGCAATGCCCCGCAAGGAATCTGCTTCTCTCTCTTCCGCCGACGAGTCCGGCACAACCAACGACTAGCTCCGCGCGCCAGACAAATTGTCCAGCCCGCCCAGCAGCAACAAGATCGGA